>JAVZDC010000002.1:0-233244 GCA_038874115.1 archaeon | reverse complement strand
CTACTCAGATTGTAGAAGCTTCTGTAGATATTGATTTTGATATTTTAATTACCGAAATATCTCCAATTGACAGCCAAATTCAAAGATGGGGACGCATATATAGAAATAGAGATAAAGATTACGATGACAAAAACCCAAACATATTGATTTTCGCCGGCAATTTAGATAAAGGAACAGCAGCAATATATGACAAAAGAGTTATTGAAAAAACAATTGAAGTATTGGAAAATTATCAGGACCGAGTATTGGGTTACGAAGAAGAAAGAAAAATAATTAAAGAGGTGTTTGATAGTAAAATTGATGAACAAAAAACACTTAAAGATGTTTTTGCTGAAGAGATCAAAAAAAATTTGGGATGGCTTAAATATTATTCTGCAGAGAAAAGAAGCGAAGCTCAAAGAATATTTAGAAGAATTGCAGGAATTCAAGTCATAATTCCAGAACTTATGGAAAATTCTGAAGATGATATTGAAAAAGCTTTTTATGAGGTAATTAAAGATAAAAGTAATTGGAATTTATCTTGGGAGGATATTGAGATGAAAGTAAAAGAAAAACTAAAGAGTGAAGAAAAAGAGAAAGTTGACAAGTGGGAGCTTCTTAAAATATTGTATCAGTATTCAGCTAATTTTCCTATTTTTTCTTTTGGTGAAGATTATCAGTTTCAATATCAAATTTTAGAAAAAAGTAATTTTAAAGGATTTTTTGTATTGCGTGTTGGAAATATGAATCTAGAAGAAATCAAAAAGTATGGAATAAATGAAATAAAAGGTATTAACATAGACATAGATGATGAAGAAATAAAAGAGGCTGAAAACATTATTTAAGTATTTACAATAAAGTATTGTAATAATTATGAAAGAGTTAATTTCAAAAGAAGCTATTTTCACTGGAGCTCAAATTAATTATTACATAATTTGTCCAACAAAACTCTGGTTATTTTCTCACTTCGACATTAGAGAACAAGATTCTGAACTTGTAGCTTTAGGAAGATTGATTCAAGAAATATCTTTTCCACAAAAGAAAAAAGACTTGATAATCGATCAGCAAATAGCAATAGATTTCATAAAATCAGGGGATAAAATAATCGTCAATGAAATAAAAAAATCATCATCTTTAGAAAAGGCCCACGTATATCAATTACTTTACTATTTATATTATCTTAAAAATGTAAAAGGATGTGAGAACGTTTCTGGAAGGATAACTTACCCATTAAAAAGAAAAATTGTAGAAGTGGAGTTAACTCCAGAGAAAGAAGAGGAACTTAAAAAAATTTTTGAGGAAATTAAAAAAGTAATGGAGTTACCAAAACCTCCAAAACCTAAAAAGAAAAAGTATTGTAGAAAATGTAGTTATTTTGAGTTTTGTTGGATAAATAAATAAACATTGATTGGGATGACAAAGATAAACTATTACATCAATAGCAACGGAATTTTAAAAAGAAAAGAAAATACTGTTTACTTTATCAGAAAGAAGGAAAACGGAGAGTTAGAAAAGAAAATATTACCGATAAATAAAATTTATGCAATTTTTGCTTACGGTCGAGTAAGTTTTTCCTCCGGAATTGTTTCTTATCTTTCAAAACATGGCGTGCCAATTCATTTTTTTAACAAATATGGTTTTTATGAAGGAAGTTTTTATCCTCGTGAAACTTTGCTCTCTGGAGATTTACTTGTAAAACAAGTAGAACACTATTTAGACAAACAAAAAAGGACTGATTTGGCTAGAAGAATCGCAAAAGGCAGTTTGAAGAATATCCTAAAAAATTTGAAATACTATGAGAAAACGCAAGGCGAGCTGAAAGAACCGATAGAAAAAATTGAAGGTTTTTTGAACGAGTTAGATAATAAAGAAGATATAAAACAAATCATGGCTATTGAAGGTAATTCTAGAGAAATATATTACCAAAGTTTTAACAAAATCCTACCGGAGGAGTTTTATTTTGATAAAAGATCACGAAGACCTCCTAAAAACATGATAAACTGTTTAATCAGTTTTGGAAACTCTCTCGTATACTCCTCGGTCATAACTGAAATATATAATACTCAACTAAATCCGACAATAAGTTATTTGCATGAACCCAGTGAACGAAGATTTTCTTTAGCATTAGATATAAGCGAAATATTCAAACCTTTGCTGGCAGACCGAGTTATATTCAAGTTAATTAATAAAAAAATAATTAATGAAAAACACTTTATGACTGAATTAAATTATACTTTACTTAATGAGGAAGGCAGAAGGTTATTTTTGCAACATTACGACGAAAAATTAAAAACAACAATTAAACATAGAGATTTAGGAAGAAACGTATCTTTTCAAAAGCTTATAAGGCTAGAGTGCTATAAAATAATGAAGCATCTTTTAGGAATTAAAGAATATGAACCATTTGTAATCTGGTGGTAAAGATCTACGTAATTATAGTTTACGATGTCTCCGTGGAAAGGGTTAACAAAGTATGTCATTTTCTTAGACAGTATTTGAACTGGATTCAAAATTCAGTATTTGAAGGAGAGTTAACAGAAAGTGAATTGATTAAAGTAGAATTAGGAATTAAAAAAATAATCGATGAAATGGAAGATTCTATAATAATCTATCAAATATCAAACAACAAAGTATTGCAAAAAAAGCATATTGGAATAAAAAAAGCGGAACCAATGCAGATTATTTAATCGTGGATCTTTATAAACAAAATGATTTTTTTAAATCCACGACAAAACTTTTTAAATCATTAAATGCATATATTTTTACTGTGTACGAAATTTAAACGAGTTAAAATCAGACTAAAGTAGGATTGAAATTTGCGAAGTATATTCGGACACACCTGTAAATTATACGTTAAAATCAGACTAAAGTAGGATTGAAAATTCCCCTTGAGCCCAAAATCACATTGATTTCAGCAATAAAAACAAAGAAAGTTTAATGTGTGTCGCCGCTGCAATATTGACAAAAAATGAAAAAATAAAAAAAGTGTTACTTTGTAAGCTCGATTTCTAAGCCTCCAATCCAACCTGCAACAAGGTTATACAAGAAAGCGTAAATCGCACCAAAAACGAACCCGATGATTAGCCCTATCGCAGGAAATAGAATCAATCCAAAGAGAGAAAATCCGAACATCATTGCGGCCGCCGGAGCGCTGGGCGCTGCGATAGCTCCAATTGCAAAAATAACTGCCAAAAGTATTGCATATATAAAACTTAGAATGGCTGTTAAAACTCCGCATATTTTAGCTGCGGATAAAATTCCAACTCTTTTTAAAACTGCCATTTTTTCACCCCTGCCTAAATAATTTAAATTCCATTTATATAGCTTTCGTTTTAAAATAAGCAAAATGATAAACAAATTCTAAATCTTTTCATATTTTTCTTTTTCTCCAAGAATCAATGTCTCAAAAATCAAATATTTATTTCAAATCATTAAAAATTATGCTACTGGAGATTGATAAAAACTTTTTTGCTGAAGATACAATTATCGTTGCTAAAAGACTATTGGGTAAAATTATTAAACTTGGAAAAGTTTCAGGCAGGATAGTTGAAACAGAAGCTTATAAAGATGATCCAGCAAGTCATGCGTACAATAAAACTCTAAGATCAAAGTCAATGTATGAAACATTTGGTCATATTTATGTTTACTTTATTTATGGGAATCATTGGTGCCTCAATTTCACAACTGAAAAAGATAAACCAGGAGCAGTATTAATAAGAGCGCTAGAACCTTTAACAGGAATAGAGATAATGAAAAGAAGGAGAAAGATAAAAGATTTAAGACAATTAACAAACGGTCCGGGAAAGCTTACACAAGCTTTTGGGATTAATGGAGAATTTAACGGAGAGCCGATAGGTAAGCGAATAAAAATTTTTGATGATTTAAAGAGGTTTGAAATAGTTCAAACAACTAGAGTTGGTATTTCTGCTGCAAAAGATTTGCCTTGGAGATTTTATATCAGAGGAAATTTATGGGTTTCTAAAAAATAAAAACTTAACCCCATTTTTCAATCGCTTTTCTCAATTCCGGATGATTCTTCGAATATTCTTTAGGATCAATTCCAGCCACAACAGCATCTATCATTTGTCTCATTGCTTTAGCCCCTGCTAAAGTTCCATCAGGGTGTCCATGCACTCCGCCACCAGCTTGAATTATTATATCTTTGCCAAACATCTTTACTAATTCAGGAACATGTAAAGGATGTAAACCTCCGGAGCAAACCGCAAGCATGGGTTTTATTTTTCCCCAATTTTGCCCAAAGATATTGCCATGCTCAGACGTCACTTTTTTCTCAATCTTTTCGCAGATAGAAATTATTTCTTCTTTCGATCCTTCCATCTTGCCAACTCCAGTACCTATGTGAAGTTGATCTATACCAATTAATCGACATGCTTCTGCAATCACATGCATACTTATCCCATGTCTTTTATTTCTTGTCAAAGCAGCATGCATTGCTCTGTGTCCGTGGAGAATAAGTTTTAAATTTTCGTTTCTCAAACTTTGAACTCCTGCCCAGCCAACAGTAACAACATCAACCATTATTGCTTCTCCGCCCAAACTTTTCACTAAATTTGCTCTTCTAATCATCTCTTTTGTTTCCGCGGTAACGTTTGCCAAATATATCTTCTTTTCTCCAGTTTCTTTTTCTGCTTTCCATTTTAATTTCAAAGTCTCTTCTAATCGCTTTTCGAACTTATTAAAAGAAAGAGAGCTTAGGTTTTCATCGTCTTTAACAATGTCTATTCCCCCAACCCATGCCTCATAAGCAACTTTTGCATGTTCTTTCTCATTTAATCCAAGTTTTGGTTTTATTATGGTCCCACATAAAGGTCTATCTTTTACTTTTGTTATTTTTCTAACCCCTGAAATTCCAAAAAACGGCCCAGGAAAAGATTTTATTATTTTATCTGGCCAGCAAATGTCCTCGATTCTCAAATTCTCTATTTCTTTCATGCCAAAAATATTTCCACAAACAGAAGAAAAAATTTGGGGCATATTTCCAGGCTCAAAAAGAGCTACAGGATACGCTATTTTTACATAGTTTCCACTAATCTTGAATACTTTGGCCGCAAGTTTCTTAATTGAAGGTTTTGAAGTCATTACTTTTGTCCATGTACCTACTGAAGATTCTGCAGCTACAGCCCCTGCAGCTTCTTTAAAATCTATTCCCTTTCCAGGTTCAATGTAAGCACTAACTATTAAGTCTGATTTTAACGGTTTGTAACTCAAATCAACATATTCAAGATACTCCTTAATTGCCAATACACCACCCAATTTTTACAGGAAACAAAAATATTTAAAAGATTTTGGTTGCTAAAAACGCTTGTAATCGAAAAACATTTAAATAAAGCAAAAAGATATTAAAAGCATGCCAATACTTAGTGATAAAGATATAAGATTAAGACTTCAAAGTGACTTAAAAATAGAGCCTTTGTTGGATGAAGCTGAACAAATTGGGCCTGTATCTGTAGATTTAAGACTTGGTTTTTCTTTTAGGTATTTTAAGCCAAGCCATGAAGTAATAATAGATCCAATGTTGGTATCGGAAAAAGCAAAATATTTTCGTATGGCTGGAGGGGACGTAAAGCATACTGTTTATGAATTCTCCGATGAATACGAAGGGAAAAGAAATTTTATTTTGCATGAAAATGATTATGTTTTGGTTTCAACTTTGGAAACAATTTCAATGCCGGGAGACCTTATCGGGCATCTTAATGGAAGAATAAGCTTGGCAAAGATCGGTTTACTCGTAAATCCGATAAACAGCATTGTAGAACCTGGTTTCAAAGGACAGCTTACTTTATGCATTCAAAATATAGCTAAAAATGCGGTAAAATTGTATCCTGGAATGAGAATCGCATCAATATCTTTTGAAACAATTTCAAGTTTACCTGAAAAAACTCAGGAGAAAAGACCTTCTAAATATTTCAAAGAAAAAGGAGTTGGAGTTTCAAAAATATCTGAAGATGTGGAATTTTCACAAAAGAAGATTTTAAACCTTTTAGATTTCATTAAATAGTGATCTAATGCAGTTGATAAAAGAGCCAATACATGGCTTAATTTCTTTGGATGAACTTCAAGAAAGTTTAATAGATCTACCAGAGATTCAAAGATTATCTTGGATAAAACAACTTGGTTTGGGTAGCTTAGTTTATCCTGGAGCCCAGCACACCAGATTTGAACATTCTCTTGGAGTCTCGTATGTTGCAGGAATGTTTGCTGATTGTTTAAAGTTGGACAAACATGAAAAATATTTAGTTGAAGCTGCAGGATTATTGCACGATATTGGACATACTCCATTTTCTCATGTTTTAGAAACTCTTTTACCAAAAGACCATATGGAACTTACGGAAGATTTGATTGTTGGAAAAGAGGTTTACCCGTTTCTAAACGCTGGGAAGATACCTGAGATTTTGGAAAAGTTTGGGTTAAACCCGAAAGAAGTTGCTGCTTTAATAAACAGAAAATATTCCAAAAATGAATATTTGCAGCAAATAATTCACTCTGAAATTGATGCAGACCAGTTGGATTATCTTTGCAGGGATAGCCATTACACTGGTGCAAGATACGGAGCGGTAGATGTAGAGAGGATTATAAAAACGAGCGTTATAAGAGATAATGTTTTATGCTTTCTTGAGAAAGGTATTGAAGCTATAGAAGATGTTTTAGTTGCTCGCCATCATATGTATAAAGCAGTGTACATACATAAAACGGTTAGAATCGCAGATATGATGCTCTTAAAAGCAGCTCAAAGTTGTATGGATGAAATTCCAGATTTTTATTATTATACGGATTATGAATTGCTTATGAAGTTAAAAAATTCTAAAAATGATTTCGCAAGAGAGATGATAACAAGAATATTGTTTAGACAGTTGTACAAACCTGCTTATTTATTGCAACCAATTGCCGAAAAAATAGATATTTTGAAAAAATTGGTGGAGTTGGGGGCTCAAAAAATTGAGGATATTCTTTGTGAAAAAACTGGTTTGAAAAAAGGAAAAATAATCGTAGATCTGCCCGTGGAAGTCTTAAAAATAAGTGAACCTAGATTAAAAAAAGTGAATTTAAAAATAATAACTAAAGAAGATGAGATTGTGGACTTGTACGATATTTCTCAAATAGCAAGAGCTTTAAGTCAAGTGGAAGGATCGAAATATGCTTTTTCTGTTTATTGTGTTCCCGAATACCGAGAACTTGTTGGAAACGAGTGTAGAAAATTTGTAGAAAAAATTTAAATACTTTGGAAAAGCTGAAAGTAAAATAATTGAAAAGGTGAACAGATGATCTCAATAAAAGAAATTTTAAAGAAACATACTGATTTGGAACCAGAAAAATATTATCCTGTAGAAAAAATGAAAGAAAATGGATTCGTGAGAAATAAATGTAAAAAGTGTGGATATTACTTTTGGAGTTTAGAAAATTCTGATGTTTGTGGAGAACCAGAATGTTCTGGCGGGTATACTTTTATAAGAAATCCAGTTGGAAGAAGAATGAGTTATGTGGAAGGCTGGACAAAGTTCAAAGAGCATATGGAAAAAAGAGGTTATACTCCAATTAAAAGATATCCGGTTGCAGCAAGGTGGAGGGACGATACTGATTTTGTCCAAGCTTCAATATATGACTTTCAACCATGGGTTGTCACTGGAGAGATAGAACCTCCAGCAAATCCTCTAGTTGTACCTCAGATTTGTTTAAGATTTAATTCTATAGAAAATGTGGGGATAACTGGAAGACATAAAACTGGGTTTGTGATGATTGGACAACACGCCTTCCAACCTCCAGAAAAATACGACCAAGGAAAATATTTTGAAGACATGCTTGATTGGATAAAAGTTTGTGGAATCCCACTTAAAGAATTAAAAATACATGAAAAACAATGGGCTGGTGGAGGTAATGCTGGCCCTTGCATGGAATTCTTTGTAAGGGGAAGTGAATTATTCAATCAAGTGTACATGTTTTACAAAGTCTCCGGAGAAAACTTGGAGCCTTTAAAATTAAAAGTTTTGGATATGGGGATGGGACAAGATAGGATCCCTTGGATAACTCAAGGTTGTCCAACAATTTATGAGGTTTCTTGGCCAAAAGTTAGGCAAAAACTTTTTGAAAGAACTGGGTTAAAAGAATCCGAAAATTATGAAAAGTTTATTCCATACGGAAGTATCTTGGATGTAGATTCTGAAGTTGATCTGGAAAAAGCATGGGACGAAATCGCGTTAAAACTTAATTTGGATAAAAACACTTTGCAAGAAGAGATACTTCCAATAGCACATTTATATTCTGTCGGAGATCATGTTCAAGCTTTGTTAGTAGCTATTTCAGATGGGATACTTCCATCAAACTCTGGAGGGGGGTATAATTTAAGAGTTCTTTTAAGACGTGCATTAACCTTTATTAAAAAATACGGTTGGGATTTAACTTTAGAAGAAATTGCAGAGTGGCATGCAAAGGAAATGGTTGAGCAATACCCTGAGTTTTTGGAGAGCATAGAGGAAACAAAAGAGATTTTGGAATTTGAAGAAAAGAAATATTTTGAAAGTATGAGAAATGCGAGAAAGATTATAGAAAAAATGGCTGAAAAGGAGATTACAAAAGAAGATTTATTTGTGCTTTATACTTCTCAAGGAATTACGCCAGAACTATTAAAAGAAGTAAATCCAAGAATAGAAATTCCAAAAGATTTTTATAGCAAAATTTCTGAAAAAGGAGAGATTAAGAAAACTGAAGAAAAAGAAATTATAGATGTTAGTGAATTACCAGAAACTAAAAAGTTGTATTATTCGGACATAAAAGAATGTGATGCGACAGTAATTAAATCTTTTTCAAAAGATGGGAAAAAATACATTATTCTCGACCAAACAATCTTTTATCCGGAAAGCGGGGGTCAAGATTCGGATTATGGCTTTATAAATGGAAAAAGAATGCTTTATGCTAAAAAAATTGGAAAAGTAATAAGCCATGAGGTGGAAGGGGAATTCAAGGAAGGAGAAAAAGTTCATTGCGTCTTAGATGTTGAAAGAAGAAAACAACTTTCAATTCACCACACTGCCACTCATATATTAAATGCTTCGGCAAGAATCATTCTTGGAAATCATGTGTGGCAGGCTGGGGCAGAAAAAAAAGTAAACAAATCTCATTTAGATATTACACATTATGATAACTTGACTCCGCAACAAATTGAAAAAATTGAAAAAAAGGCGAATGAAATTATAGAAAAAGATATTCCAATTCTAGTTCACACTTTGGCAAGGAACGATGCTGAACAAAAATATGGGTTTAGAATTTATCAAGGCGGGGCAATTCCGGAAAAAATTTTAAGGATTATTGAAATTCCGGGAGTAGATGCTGAAGCATGCGGAGGCACTCATTTGAAAAAAACTTCTGAAGTAGAGGTTATAAAAATTATTAAAACTTCGAAGATACAGGATGGAAGAATAAGGTTGGAGTTTGTAGCTGGGAAAAAACTTGTAGAAAAAACTTTGGAAGAATTAAAGGAACGAATTGAAAAAGAGAAGAAAATTGCGGAAGAAAAGAAAGCTGCTTGGGAGAGAGAAAAAGAATTAAGGAAGAAGGCCCAGATGGAAGCAATTAACTATGAAGCAAACAAAGTTATATTTTTGTCTGGAAAAACGATGAGGGAACTACAAGAGATAGGTAGGAAGATTGTTGAAAAGGATAAAAAAGCTTTTTCTATTTTGGTGTCGGAAAACATCGTGTTTGGGGTAGTTGGGGAAGAATTTTCTGAAGATAAGAATAAAATTGAGGAAAAAATAAACAAAATTTGTAGTTTAATGGGTGGCTCAGCAGGAAGGAAAGGAAACGAATGGAAAGGTGGTGGGCCAAGAAAAATCAGTGAAAATGAACTTCTTTTTTAAAAAATTTTTTCTTTAATCAGATTAAGCTTTTGTTTTGCGGAGAATATAAAGAGATAATTAGAAATAAAAAATAAAAAAGATAGCCAATTGGAGACGTATTTATTATGTTTGATTAAGAAATATATAAAATTTACTGTTTTGAAAAGTGGACCCGGCGGGATTTGAACCCGCGACCTCACCCACGCCAAGGGTGCGATCTTCCGCTGATCTACGGGCCCGATTGCAACGCCTTTCTTATTTTTTCACAAGTTTCTTTTAATTCAGCATCACTTGGTTTTGGTAAAGGATCGAACCTTAAAGATTTTTCAAAGCAAGGATGCAACCTAACGTGCACATGATCTATGAGAAAACCTTCCACAACAATACAAGTTCTTAATGGTTTAAGTGATTTATCTATTGCTTTTGCGATTCTTTTCGCGTACTTGAAAAGATCCGAAATATCTTCATCTGAAAGTTCGAAGATATACCCTGTATGTTTTTTTGGAATTATCAAAGTCTGGCCTTTTTGGCTTGGATATATATCTAAGAAAGCCATGAATCTCTCATTTTCATCAACGATATGAGCTGGTGCTTTTTTTGCTGCAATATCACAAAAAACACAACTCATAATTTTTCACTATATTCCTTTAGCAAAGAAAAGTACTCTTTTATTTTCTTGGACAAAATTTCAAAAGATTCTTTAAGCTGTTGATATTCTTTCTTAATCTCTGGTTGAATCTCAGACGAAGGTTTTTCATCTAATCGAAGAGCATTTTTGATACTCGAATACTCTTCATATACTTTCCACTGTAAAAGAGTACCTTCCACGTGTAGTCTGTCTAATGAAAACTGTATCTCGGAAACTAGCCTCTTTAACTGCTTTGGGAAAGATGGGAAAAACTCTTTTTGTTCGGAAAAAAAGTCTCTTAAAGTCGAAACATTGTCCAATAAATCTATTAGCTGATTTAATTGGAAACCGTATTTCTTAAGGAAAAAAATGTGTGACTTCTCTGAAAAGGAAAGTTCCCGCTTTTTACTTTCTTCTTTTTTCTTTTTTTCTACTTTTTTACTTTTCAAACTTTCTCCAGACATACTTAACCACTTCTACACTAATAATATACATACTCAAGATTATAAACATTACCGCACCTATCGAGATGTTTAATTGCGTAAATTGGAAAAATTCGCTCAAAAATACAGGGGAAAGGATTGCGAAAAGCATTGAAACAAAAGTTACAAAAACAAAAACTGGGTTTGGTTTTGACTTATAAAGTGGATTCTTTGTTCGCAAGGCAAGCGCAATTAAACAAGCAGAAAGAACACTCATTACAAACCAACTCGTTCTAAAAGTATCAACAGACACGTTTAACATTAAAAGCGTAGAGAAAAAAAGAAGATCAAAACAAGAACTTATAAGTCCAAAAACGAGTACAAAAGATTTTAATTGATTCCAATCTATATGTGTAGGTTTGTCTATCGTATCCTCGTCAACATTATCTCTAGATATTGCAAGCTCAGGAAAATCACTCAAAAAGTTTACAAAAAGAACTTGCTTTGGTAAAAGAGGTAAAAAAGGTAAGAAAAAAGAAGCTACTGCAACGCTCACCATATTTCCAAAATTTCCACTTATCGCAATTTTCAAATATTTTTTCACATTTTCATATATTTTTCTTCCTTCAATAATCCCATCATGTAAAACTTTCAAATCTTTTTGTAAAAGTATTATAGATGCAACATCTTTTGTAATATCTGATCCGTTTTTAACCGAAATTCCAACATTTGCTGCCTTTATTAAAGGTGCATCGTTTACCCCATCTCCCAAAGCCCCAACAACGTACCCTTTTGATCTCAAAAGTAGAACTATCCTTAATTTATGGCTTGGTTTCATTTTATAGTATACATTTACTTTGTCGAGCAACTCTAGAAGTTCAGAATCGCTCATTTTTTCAATTTCTTCTCCGGACAAAGCACCGGTTATTTCGAATCCAGCAAGATCGCATACATTTTTTGTGCATTCGAAAAAATCACCAGTTAAGATTTTTACAGAAACCCCTGTCTTCTTCAATTGCTTTAAAACTTGTTTTGCACTTGGTTTCAAAGGATCATGGAAAATTAACAATCCATCTAAACATAGGTTTTCTTCTTCTTTTTCTTCAATTTTTTCACCTTTAAACTCTTTAGAAGCCAAGGCTAAAACACGGTACCCGTCCAAAGAATATTTTCTCACTTTTTCAAAGATTCCCCTAGGCTTGTTTTTACATTTCTTTAAAACCTTCTCCGGGTCTCCTTTCACAATCAAAATTGATTTTTCTTTTTTCTTAACTAAAACAGTACTCATCCTACGATCATAATCAAAAGGCAACTCATCAACTTTTTCCCAATCTTCAGCCTTAAAAGATATGGATTTTAAAATGGCGTTCTCGAAAAAAGTACGATTATCTAAAAAATAAGAATTTATATACGCGTATTCTTTAGAATTTCCAGAAAAATCTTCTATGTCTGCCAACCTTATTGTACCTTCTGTCAAAGTTCCAGTTTTATCGCAACAAAGAATTTGCATTCTGCCAAGCTCATAAATCGAAGCTAGTTTTTTTACAACTACGTGCTTTTTTGCAAGCTTTAAACCACCAAGAGACAAAGAAATCGTACTTACGACAGGTAAAAGTTCCGGAACAAGCCCAACAGCCAAAACTATGGAAAACATAAAAACGGATAAGATATCATTTTTCATCAAATTAATAATAAAAGTTAATGCAACAAGCACAAGAGTGATTTGGAAGATAATGTTTCCAATGCTTTTTAAATTCTTGGTTAATTCAGGCTCTGGTTCCAATAAATTTGCTTTTTTGGATATTTTTCCAAATTCAGTATTTGGGCCTGTGGCCTTCACAAGTACTTTTGCCCAACCGCTCATAACGTTAGTACCTTTATAAACTACACTATTCTTTTTCTTCGGGACTGGATAACTTTCTCCAGTTAAAACACTCTCATTAACTGAAAAGTTTTTACTCTCAAGTATTATCCCATCTCCTTGAATTATGTCTCCAACAGTGACATAAATCACGTCTCCTGGAACTAAAAATTTCGAATTTATTTCCTTTAATTCACCATTCCTATAGACTTTCGTAAAAAATTCGATTTTGGAATAAAGACTTTCTAAAGCCTTGTTAGCTCTAAATTCTTGAAAAAATCCAAGAACAGCGCTTATAAAAATTAAACTTATTAATATAAGACTATCAAGAAAATTACCAAGTATCAAAGAAACTAAAACCGCGAAAAGTAGAAGTAAAATAAAAGCACTTTTAAACTGATCCACAAAGCAAGAATACCAAGGTTTTAAATGCAATTCTTGGATATTGTATCCATACTTTTTCAAAAGTTTTTGCGCTTGTTCTTCAGTGAGGCCAAGCATAACAAACCTGCCATGCAGGGGGTGGGATTCGAACCCACGAAGGCACTTTGCCAGCGGATCTTGAGTCCGCCCCATTTACCACTCTGGAACCCCTGCGTATAAATCTTTTATTGAAATCTCGTTTAAAAAGATTATCTTAATCACAATTATTTCACAGTGACTGATTTTGCTAAATTTCTTGGTTTATCTGGATCCAAACCTTTTTCTACTGCCAACAAGTATGCTAAAAGTTGCATTGGAATTATTTGAAATATAAAGGATAAATTCTCATGTTCTGGAGTTTTAATCCAAATATCAAAAACTGGATGATTTTTTGGCCCCACTCCAATTATATGGGCCCCTCTAGCTTTTAACTCTTGAGCATTAGAATATATTTCTTCATCCCCTTCAAAAACAAAACATGGGGTATCTTTTTCAATCAGTGCAATAGTTCCATGCTTTATTTCTCCCCCTGCAAAAGCTTCTGCATGAATGTAAGAAATTTCCTTTATCTTCAAAGCAGCTTCAAGTGCTAAAGGATACTCAATTCCCCGGCCAATTAAAAATATGCTTTTAGAATCTTTCAATTTTTTAGCTAATTTTTCTATAAACTCTCTTCTACTCCTCCCCAAAGTTTCCAAAATTTTTGCCCGAACCTCTAAAGGATTAATATATACTTTCGAAAGTTCTGAATATATTCTCAAAAAAATTGCCAACTCCGCAATATACGTTTTTGTAGCTGCAACTCCAACTTCAGGCCCAGCATTCATCAATATTTTCTCATCCCCTTCCCGGTAAATGGTGGATTCGTAAACATTTACTATCGAAACTACTCTTGCCCCTTTACTTTTTGCTAATTTAACTGCTTCTATAACGTCTGCAGTCTCTCCTGATTGCGAAACTGCTACAACTAGTGTTGAGTCATCAACCAACGGAAGATTGTGTGGAAATTCAGAAGCCAAAATCGTTTTCGTATAAATTCCAAGACTGGTAAATAAATACTCTGCGATTAATGTGGCGTGATGAGAAGTTCCAGCAGCTACAAAAACAACTTTTTTACTATTCTTCAATTCTTCAGCGATTTTTCTTATTTTAGACTCCTCTTGGTTGAAAGCATTAACAAAAACGTCTCCTTCTTCCAAAATTTCTTTAATCATGTAGTGATGGAAATCACCTTTCCCGATATCTAAATTCACAGTTATTTTTTCTACTATTCTTTCAACGTTCGAATTTGAACCAATTAACCTAACTTTTCCCTTTTCCAAAACAACGATATCAAAATTCTGCAAAAAAAGGAAGTCATTTGTGTAAGATAGCAAAGCATAGATATCACTCCCAACAAAAGTTTCTTCAGAAAAAAACTCAAAATTTGATACTTTCTTAAAGTTTTTAAGACCAAGAACCAAAGGTGAATCTTTCCTCACCCCTACTATTTTTTCTTTGTCTGCATAAATCGCTAAAATCGCAAAACTGCCCACCAACCTATTAAAAGCAGCTATGCAAGCATCCTCAAAATCTAATCTTTTCATGTTTTCTTCGATTAAGTGCGCAATAACTTCGGAATCGGTCTCACTTTTAAAAATATGCCCTTTTTCAATCAACTCTTTTCTTAATTCCAAGTAATTCTCAATTATTCCATTATGAACTATTGCAATTTTTTCAGAACAATCAAGGTGAGGATGTGCGTTCTCTATACTAACTTTCCCATGCGTTGCCCAACGAGTATGTCCTATTCCAAGCTCAGAATCAAAGTTTGAAAAATCCAAAGATTTTTCCAAATCCTCAACTTTTCCAACTACTTTTTTAACAAACAATTTTCCTTCTTTTAAGATAGCCACACCTGCAGAATCATAACCCCTATACTCCACTTTTTTTAAACCATCTATCAAAATCTTTAAAGCATCTTTTTTTCCAAAATAGCCGATGATTCCACACATGCTTTCTAAAAAAATAAAAAGATTTAAATATTTTTTGTAAACTAGAGCTAATATGCCAATAATAAATATGTACCCTGAGACAGAAGATACATTTCTTGGATTTCCAAAGAACAATTTTGAAGAGAGTAGAATAGTGATCTTTCCCATACCTTTGGAACTAACGACGTGCTATGGTAAAGGAACTTCTTTAGGACCAAGAGCGATAATAGAAGCATCAAAGCAGTTAGAATTTTTTGATATAAATACAAAAAAAAGTCTAGCAGAAGATATAAGTTTTCATACTTTGCCTTTTTTGGAGATTGACAAATCTGGACCTGAAAATAATGTTAAAAGAATAAAAGATGTTGTAAAAAAAGTTTTGGAATACGATAAATTTTTAATTTCTTTTGGGGGCGAGCATACTCTTTCTTTTGGGGTTATAAATGGGTTTTTGGAGGCTTTTGAAGAAGAATTTTCAGTTATAAGTTTTGACGCGCATGCTGATCTGAGAGATAGTTTTCAAGGAACTAAGCTCAGTCATGCTTGCGTGATGAGAAGGATTTATGAAAAAGTACCTATCGCTTTATTTGGAACAAGAATGGTATCGAAAGAAGAGTACGATTTTATGTTGGAAAATAAAATAAGTTGGTGTAAAGAATTCTCAGATAAAATTTTGAAAAATCTTCCAGACAAAGTATACATCAGTATTGATTTGGATGTCTTGGATCCAAGCATAATGCCTGCTGTAGGAACCCCTGTTGCTGAAGGTTGGAGCGTAAAAAATTTAATCTCTGCTGTGGAAAAAATATCTAAGAATAAGGAGATAATTGGGTTTGACGTTGTGGAATTGGCTCCGATTCCAAACTTCGAGGCGCCAAATTTTATTGCTGCTCAGATAGTATATGAAATTCTCAACAAAATATTGGGAGAGGGTAAATAATAAAATCCAATAACTTGAAGAATGAATTAAGAGCCCCGGGAGGGATTTGAACCCTCGACCTATTGCTTACAAGGCAATCGCTCTACCAGCTGAGCTACCGAGGCACTATTATCGAAATTATCTTTTAAAAATATATTATTTTTGCTTTTCTTCTAAAACCTCTATAATTTTATTCCGAGATTTAAATCCGGAAACAAGCCTAACATTTTTTGAAGAAACATGAAAATAATCCGCAACTTTTTTAATTATCTCCATATTTGCTTTTCCTTTTTCTGGTCGTGATGTTATACCAACAACAATATTATTTCCATTCACGTTTATAAAGTCTTTCTTAAACTCAACTTTCACAAAGTATTGCATCATAAATCACGATTGTTCGAAAAAATTGTTTAAAACATACTTCAATGCTTCTTTCTGATTTTCATGAGTTAATTTTTCTAAAGCTTCCTGAGCAGTAACCCAAGAATAGTCATCGTGCTCTTCATCGCATATTTTTATTTTCTTTTTATTTGTAAACACGACAAAAACATGGTGCCTTGCGCCTTCGTAATAACTTCCATCTTTTGGAATGGGTTTTGGATACTTAAACTCATAAAAATACGGTGTTTCATAAACTCTGTACTCCTCTTCAGATAATCCAGTTTCTTCTTTAATCTCTCTACGTAAGCATTCTAATTCAGTCTCGTTTTCGAGCATACCCCCTTTCAAAAGTTCCCAACCAACCCAATTTAACTTTCTGTGGAGTATTAAAAATTTTGGAACTCTCTGGCCCTCAAGAACGATTACAGCACTTATTCCTTGCCTCATCATAAAATTATTGATTATTTAAAGGATATAAAAAATTATTTCATCAAATTATGCATCATTCTTGCGTTAGAAAGCATATCATGATCGTTGTTGAAAAAGATTGCAATTTTCTTTGGTTTTATTTTCTTAAACTTATTTGCAAGCTCTGATAACTCTTCCATCGAATAATTATAAGAATACCAAGAAGTACGCCCGTGGAATCTAAAATACATTGTATCAGAAGTTTTAATTACTTTTGTTCCAAAACCTGGAGCATCAATTCCGGATAAACAAATCTTTAATTTTTTAGCCCAAGATAAAGCATCATCAGTAAACCAAGAAAGGTGTCTTCCTTCCAATACAATTTTTTTAGGATCAATGCAACACTTTTTAAAAAACTCTTGAATTTTATCTGCAAGATTAAAAGAGATACTTGGAGGTAATTGAAAAAGAAAAACGTCTGGGTCTAATGGTTGAAAAAGCTTTTCAAAATTTTCCCAATATCTCTCAGAATCTTTGGAAAATTTGTGGACGTGAGTAACTAATCGATTAACTTTTACAGCCCAAAAAAGATCTTTTCCTTTATTTGCCCAACTTTTTATTTGATTTGGAAACGGAAACCTATAAAAAGAGGCGTTTAGTTCTATTGCATTAAGCCCTGAATTTTGAACATACCAATCCAAACTTCTTTCAGGATTCCAAGAATAAAACCAACCGCTTGTACCTACGTATACTTCCATGTTTTAAAAAATATTTTTCAAAATTTAATAAACTTTAAGGATTTAAGAATTAACATAAAAATTAAATACTTTCTACCTTACGTATAGGACATGAGGATGTCACAGCGTAGGTTGGAGGAATATAACTTGAAGAATGCAGTAAAGAACTTCACTCGGAGAACTCATCTATTCTACAAAGAAGGTAAATTTTTATTTCCAAAATCCGAACAAGTTAGCTTAGAGCAGCTATTCTCACGTATTGAACGTTACTTTCCGTCTAAAAAACCTTTAGTTGCATTACCAATTGAAGAAAAACCATTTCTTCAAACTTTAAAGGAAAAATATCTTCAAAGAAAAAGAGAAATAGATGCGGCTAAATTATCAAAAGAAGAGTATGAAAAGAAAATCAGAGAGTTAGAATCTGCGCATGAATTGCAAAAAAAGGAGTTTAAAGAAGGCATTAAACAACTTAAAGAATCTATAAATGCGGTTTTAGAATTCTCTTCTCATTTGGAAAATTTAGCTAAAAAAGCGCAGGAAGAATTAAAACAAAAAGAAAATAGGATGCTTGAAGAACAGCGTTTCGCGATACTGAGCCCTGGATATGTCGAACATAAAAAACAAATAGAGGCGATTCTTGAAAGTTTACAAAAAACGAAAGATTCGATTATGAAAATAAAACTGAGGGACTTGGATAAAATTAATAAAAAAATTGTTCATGATGCTCTTAAACAAATTGATCATGCTTTTTTGCAAACCTGGACTGCATTTTATCACTTGCATAATTTATCGCAAAGCGTAAAGTCTCTCGCCGAAGTTTCAGAAGCGTATGAAATGATGAAAAAGCTTGATGTTTGGAAACCTTTTAAATATAAATCAGAATCCGGAGAGCGCATACCGGATATATATGATTTGATAGGTGCTGGAGGATGCGATTATCCTAACATATACTTGATTCGGCCAGACATGATATTATTTCAACATGAAAAAGGCCATATTAAAGGCGCGGAAAAAGGCGTTGGTGGAGCTGGCTTTTTGGCCGAAACTGTGGCCTTCTTATCCGAGTATGAATGGCAGATTGAGCGCATGAAGAAAATATATGAAACGTATAAAAAGCTAAAGAGAGAAAAAAATTTGCCGAAAGATTGGGAACAAATTAGAAAAAAGATAATAAACTATTTCATGGTGAATGCAAAGGATATTGAAGATTATTTGGGGAGAACACAAAAGAAAGATCCGCACGACTTTGCTGAATTTTTCGCCATAAATCTTTTGAAAGAAGGGATTTCTTCCGACGAGTTTTTAAAACATTTCGAAAACCTCAAACAAAAAGGGGAAGAAGAAAGAAAACTGCGGGAGGATTTATGGTCATTCCATAATAAATTAGAGGAATTAGGCACTCCGGAAAATCTTAAACTACTACTTGATGAGCTCAAATCCTTGCATAGTAAATTTGTTGAAAGTTATAAAAAACATTTAGAAAAAGAACAGCGCTGAGGGTGGGATTTGAACCCACGAGGGCTGAAAGCCCAGCAGATCTCGAGTCTGCCGCATTACCGAGCTCTGCCACCTCAGCAATCGAAGTTTGAACTAATTGAAATAGTTAAAATTTGTATAAATTGGAATAAAAGTCTTTCTCATTTATTAGAACAATCATTCAGTAAGGATTCTTCAATTTTTTTCAAAACTCCTGACCCTATCGAAAGCTCTAATTTTTTCCTTAATGTTTTATCATTCAAAGCTTTCAAAAAATCTTTCTTGTTTTTTATTCCTAAATTATAAATCTTTCTAGCCCTTACCCTACCTATTCCAGAAATCGAAACCAAATCTAAAAGTTCTTCGCGCACTCCATACAAAACTCTTGCTCTAAGGTTTACTGCCTCACGTGTAGGTTTATTTTTAATTTTTAAAAGTTCCGCATAAGAATAAAGCATCCAATCCAAAATCGTCAACTTCCCAAAGAAACTTCCAGGGGTTGTATTATACTTTTCCAATAATTCGTTCTCCGGAATCTCAGAAATCCATTCTTTAAAAGCATTAACTGTTGCAGCTATTTTTAAAGGATCATCAAGCTCAAAGTCTTTTGGGAAAAAATCCTCATACTCCACAAAAGCGTTTAAAGCTAAGTCCCTATCTTTTGCTTTGAAAAAGGGCATCATTTCAACAACATAGGTACAAGAAAAAAGAATCCTTAAAGGTTCAAGACTTTCTCTTTCCATAGAATCCAACATCAATTTTGCAGATAAAGGATCAATATAAAGCTCATTTACTCTTAAACCAAGCTTTGTTGCAAATATATGCTCTTTCGTTCTTTTCACAAAACCCCATTCCTCTAAATCATCCAAAACTTCCCTTATAAGTTGATACAAGTGTAGAACATTCCCGTACTGAAACCCAAAAAAAGTTTGGGAGAAAAAATCTAAAATTTTATCCTCTGTATCAAAATTATCGCAAATTAAAGAGAGGACATGAGTTCGAAGCACACTCATATAACCAAGTTTTGAATAAATTTCTTCAGGCTCCCCGTACAAGTATTTACCAAAAACCTGAATATCTTTCTCTTTTTTGCATAAAATTAAACCAAGCCCAAAGCTATCATATTGCGGCCTGCCCGCTCTTCCAAGTAATTGCAAAACTTCCCTTTTTTTTAAATTTTGTACTCCGTCCTCTTCCCCATACCTAGAAAGGTTGGCAACTAAAACCGTGTTTGCTGGAAGGTTTACTCCTAAACCCAACGTAGTTGTTGAGCATATGCATTTTATATAACCTTTCTTAAATGCTTCCTCTACTTCAGTTCTTTGAGAATTCATAAGTCCAGCATGATGAAAAGCAATTCCTTTTTCGATTAAAGAACTTAAATCTTTACATTGTTTTGTTGGGTTTGATAAAGAAGATAAAACATTTCCAGAAATTTTCTTTAACTCCAGTTTCTCTTCTTCGCTTAAAAAAGACATTGTTATTTTTGAAAGCCTTTTAGCTGCAGCTTCTGCATTTCTCTTTGACGAATAAAATATCAAAAGTTGTTTAGATTTATTCAAAACATATTTTAAAATATCCTCTTCGTTTGAAGTTTCTCCAACTTTTTCAACTTTATCTAAAAAATAAATATTTCCCTCGTGATAAATCCCTTTATAAAGCTTAACTAACCTAAAATCACTTTCAATAAGCTCAGCATCCAACCATTTTGCTAATTCTTCCGGTTTTCCTATCGTAGCGCTTAGCCCTATTATTTGCATTTTTTTATTAATATTCCTAAGTTTTGTAATTAAAATTTCCAAAGTTGGGCCTCGAGAAACATCATCCAGCATATGAATTTCATCAAAAACTATACAGGAGATATCTGAAATCCAAGAAGCGCCATGCCTAATCAAACTATCTAATTTTTCCGTGGATACGAAAATTAAATCATAATCTCTTAAATAAAAGTCATAGCTATCAAAATCTCCAATACTCATCGCTATCTTAACAAAAGGGTAATCTTTTGAAAATTCTTCGAATTTTTCCCGTACTAAAGCTCTCATTGGAGCAACATATACCCCTTTTCCCCCTCTTGTGAGAATTGAATTTATGAGCCCAATTTCAGCAATCAAAGTTTTCCCACTTGCCGTTGGGGAAACAATAAGAAGATTTTTTCCGAGCAATAAACCTTTTTCAATACTCTGTTTTTGCGGTGGAGTTAACTCATCAACTTTTTTTTCTAAAACTTTGTAAAGTTCAGGAGAGATTAATGTTTTTAAATCATGAACCTTCATAAGTTTCAACCTATTTCCTATAAATTACCAAAATATCTTTTTCTCTTGAGCCAATCTCTCCTCGAAACAAAGGTTTTTTATTTATTTTCTCCAAAAGGTAAGCTTTTGACTTTGGTAATGCAATAACTATCAAACCACCTTCTTTAGCCGCAGCTTCTAAACGTGAAAAATCGTTGATAAGATGAAAAGAATCTATGGCAACAACCAAATCATGCTTCCCATGTTCTTTCGTTTCTTCTTCGTTTAGTTTCTTTGTAAATATATACTTCACATAATCCTTTTTCTCTATCTCCTTGTCCACCTCGACTCCAACTACTCTTTCCGGTAAAAGTTTTTTCTTTTCTAAATGTTCTTCAAACCAACCATGCCCTATTCCATAGTCAATCATACTCTTTGCTTCCTTTAACTTTTCTTTCAAAAGTTCTGAAATTTGTTCGTATTTTTCTTCTTGAACAGGCTTCCAAGAAGAATAAATTTTTTTAAAAAACCCCATATTTTTATATATCTACGCACTTATTAAAAAGTATGCAAACGATATTTTGCCCAAAATGCAAACATCCGATAAAAACTATACTAAGAGATCAAATTTTCCAAGGATGGGTATTTTGCAGTAATTGCGGGGAACCAACCTTTATAACTGCAAAAGAAAATGTACCTGCGTTTGCTAAATCTCTAACTGAGATATTGAATGATTGTGCCCCTGTCCAAAATTTGTTGATTTTATTTGAATTCTTATTAAAAAGAGGGAGTGCAAAACTTGATGATATAATCTTTGTTGCTGGAAAGAGTGTAGAAAATGCGGTTCTTACTCTTCATGATTATGGAGTTTTAGAAAAAAGGGGAGAATATTACTCTTTAGTCCCTGCGTTTGAAAATTACGTAAATAATTTCATATCTAGTTATTAAATTCGTTAAAAGCAAAACTAAAATATTGAGCTAAAGCTTTCAACGCATTTTCCACAAATTGTTTTTTATTTATCCTGTATTTTTCAGATTGTCCTTCAAAGTATATGAAATTAGAGCTTACTCGATAAGGTTTTATTTCTCCAGGAAAATCTTGTACTTTCAATATAACTCCATCATGGTCTTCTTCTAAAGTGAAAAATATCTTTTGATTTTGTTGTTCCTGAATTTTTTGCTGATTTAACTTATATCCAGCCAATTCCAAAATTGTCTTTAAACGCACCATTAAAACTTTAATAGTAAATATGAGTATAAAAAACATGCTTGATTTTCAAAAGATTTTGCAATATCTTGCCGTCTTGACTTTATTCGGCCTCATATTTAATGCGATATTGGAATCCGAACCAGAGTTTGAGTTTGCACAAAGAGAGGTTGCAAAACAAACTGGTGCTTTTCTCTCTTTTTTAGGATACAACGCAGGACACTATGATTATGTAGTTTTTGCAAGTTATGGGGCAAACTTTGAAGAGATTGAGAAAACTCTTTCAGTTTATGGCTTTCAAAAATCAATATATTCTGGAGGCGTTGAGTTTAAAGTAGAAAGAATTCATCCAGATTGGTTGAAAATTGTTAAAGAATACGTACAAACTTTAAGAAATAAAGGAGAGCCTGTCATTGGGAGCGATCATGTATTTTATATTCAAGGAAAGAATCTTGTAGAAATACAAGTAATCCCGAATTGCGTTGGATGGATAGGAATATTTTCAATTTGCGCTTTGATAATCGGATATCCTGGGTTCAATTTTAGGAAAAAGTTAAACGGCTTGCTTGTATGCATTCCAATAATATATGCTGTAAACATTCTCAGACTTTCTGTGATTGCGATAGCTGGAGCAGAATATGGATTCAATGTAATGGATTTTGTCCATACTTTCTTATGGAAATTCCTACTTCTTTTTGTAACTATATTACTTTGGTATCTTTGGATAAAAACGGATGGCTTTGAGATAAAAGAAAAGAATAAAAAGAAAAGAATTGTTAAAAAATAAGTGAGAAAAATGGATGAATTTGAGGATCAGAAAAAAGAAATTTTGGATAAATTAGAAAGTTTAAAAGAAAAGGCTAGCAAAACCGGAGATTTGGAGAGTAAAGAACTTCTTCTACGCATTTTTAAACAAAATAAAAGTATATTGGATAAATCCGAAAGCATTGCAAATTTGGTTTTGGAAAGTTATGAACTGAAAGAGGATACTTTTGAACTTTTGAAAGCAATTGCAAAAGCACAAATAAATATTTTAGATAAAATAAGCAAATTCGAGCCTTCAAAAACTGGAGATTTAGAAGATTTGAAAAGTATTTTGATTAAGCATTCTGAAGAATTAGAGAAAATAGAAGGAGATTTGAAAGTAATGGAAGAATTAAAAGAATTGATTCTGAAAATAAGTGAAGGGAAAGAAATACCGGAGATTGAAGAAATAAAAGAAAGATTGGATAGAATTTATGGATATTTGGAAAGAATTGCATCAAAATTATACGAAAACGTGGAGAAAGAAGATTCTTCGAAAGTTATTGAAAGTATAAACAATTTAAGGATAAAACTTGAAGAAATTGAGAGTAAAATAGGAAACTTGGAAGAAAAAATTTTGAAAGAAGAAAAGGATACTGGAAGCTTGGAATGATTAAACAGAAAAGTATTTAAAGAAAAGTTCAATTTTCAAAAAAGAGGTGATACAACATGAAAGGAATAAGTCCTGTAATTGCTACAGTACTTTTGATAGCAATTGCTGTAATTGGAGCAGTTGCTCTATGGTACTGGGCAGGAGGATTGGCTGGAAAACCACCTATGGCACAAACAACTCAACAGGCGATTACCATTTCAGATTGTAAAGTAACCAACCCAGGTCAGGTAAACAACAGTGCACAGTTAACGATCAGAAACACAGGAGGAGTAGATGTCAGTGTAACAAATGTTGGCGTATACTTGGGAGGGGAAGAAATAGCAAAGTTTGATGTAACCGTAGCTGTTGGGCAACTCGCTACTGTAACTATGAACGCTGATTCCAACAAGAACATCTCCACAGGAGTAGTGTACAAAGTTATCCATGGACAATTACCAGAAATAACATTCAGCTGCCACAATTAAAAACCCAATTTCTTTTTTCCTTTTTTATGTTTTATTTTAAAAAGCAAGATTTTGCCGTGTTTTTATTTGTATTTTTAGTAAGCTTTTTGCTTAATTTTCAAGAAAAAATAATTTTATTATCTTCTGCTTTGCTTTTAATAAGTCCTTTTCTAATCCTCGAAAGATACAGAATTCCTTATTTAAAAAAATATCCAAGAATAAGTATTCTTTTTTCTTTATTTTGTATCTTTCTTGGCCTTTGGTTGTTAATAAAAATAAGATAAGGGGTATTAAATCTACCCCTTAACAAAATAAAAAACCTTTTTTCCAGAGCGCTGTTTGTCCAAAAAGCCAAGCTCATAAAGGTAATTTAGCCTGCTTGAGGCTGCATTTTTACCTTTATAATTAAAAGCTTTTTGGACATCTTCAGCGGTAGTGCGTCCCTGTCGTTGGGTAAATTCTAAAATTTTTTGATCTATTTCTGAAATACTGGTTTGAGGCCTGGTGGACCTTCCACTCAGTTGCAATATTTCTTCTAATTTTTGTAAAATTTCCTTGAATAGAGCATTAGTTTGTTCACGTTCTCGAGCAAGCCTATAAAGCAAAAGCCCAACAGCTGCTGGATCTTTTAATTTTTCAATATCATATTTTACATCAAATATTGCTTTGTCAAAATCTTTTACATCTTTTGGCTTAAATTCATCCGGGATCATAATGAAAACCTTATTATACTAGTTCATACATTCTATACAACATTCATGATTCGAATCATGAAAGATTCATAATAGTCATGATCGAATCATGACATATTATTTAAATACAAAATAGTATATAAACTTTTTGTTTTTTCTAGAAGAGAGGAATAAAAAAGAAGAGGTATAAGTTAAGTTTTTAAACATCTTTAAAAATAAAAAATTGGTGATCTTAATGATTTCTGAAGTTAGACGTGCTCTGGATAATTTTGAACGCAAAGTACCTCAAAAAGTTCCTGGATGCGTAACTGATGAGGAACTCAAAGCAATGCTCCAACAAAGTAATGCAAAAATAAAAGTAATAGGAACTGGTGGATCTGGAAACAACACGTTAAGAAGAATTTTTGAAATTGGGATAAAAGACGTTGAAACAATAGCTGTTAATACTGATGCTCAACATTTGTTAATAACTCCTGCTGATAAAAAAGTTTTGATAGGGAAGCAACTAACAAGAGGATTGGGAGCGGGAGCAAATCCTGAACTTGGAGAAGCTGCTGCAAGAGAAAATATAGACGATATTTCCAACGTGATTGGAGACTCTAACTTAGTTTTTATTGCTTGCGGTCTTGGAGGAGGAACAGGTACTGGTTCTGCACCAATTATTGCACAAACTGCAAAAGAAAAAGGAGCTTTAACAATAGCTGTAGTAACTTTGCCTTTTTCTTCCGAAGGAAAAAGAAGAATGAATAATGCTTTAGAAGGTTTAAAAAATTTAAAGAAAGCTAGCGATGCTGTAATAGTTGTACCGAACGATAAACTTCTTGAACTTGTGCCAGAGTTACCTTTAAATGCTGCTTTTAAAGTGGCTGATGAAATATTGGCGAATGCTGTAAAAGGGATAACTGAATTAATAACAAAACCTGGCTTAGTGAATTTAGATTTTGCTGACATAAAAGCAATTCTTTCAAATAGTGGGACTGTTATGATTGGCCTTGGAGAAAGTTCAAGCGAATCTAGTGAAACAAGAGCTTTAGAAGCGATAGAAGAAGCGATAAATAGTCCTTTATTGGATGTTGATATTTCAAACGCAGATAAAGCGCTAATAAATGTCGTTGGAGGCCCAGATATGACTTTAAAAGAAGCTGAGCTTATTTGCGAAGCAGTAGCAAGTAAAATAAACGATAAAGCAAATATTATCTGGGGAGCACTTGTAGATGAAGAACTTCCACGCAACACGATTCACACTATGGTATTAATCGCAGGGGGAAAGATCCCATACCTTGAGCCTTTGGAAAATGGGATAGACTTGGATGTCGTTGGTGAAATAGATGCTAAGAATGGATAAAATAAAAGATTTCATAAATAGTTCGATTAGAGTTTTAAAAGTTGCGAAAAAACCCACAAAAGAAGAATTCATGACTATTGCAAAAATAACGGGGTTAGGAATAATTTTAATAGGAATTGTAGGATATATAATCGAAACAATAAGATGGTTATT
The DNA here is from genome assembly GCA_038874115.1 of archaeon. GTDB lineage: Archaea > B1Sed10-29 > B1Sed10-29 > B1Sed10-29 > JAVZDC01 > JAVZDC01. Next base: position 206,695 of record JAVZDC010000002.1, on the reverse strand, counting down.
CTTAAGGTGAGGTAATGCTTTTTGGAATAAAAACTACAGTTGGGCAAGAAGACTTTGTAGTTGATTTATTGAATAAAAGAAGAATTTCTAGGGCATTAGGAAATATCTATGCTATTTTTTCTATTCCAGATATAAAAGGACATGTTTTTGTTGAGGCTGAAAATGAGGGGGAAGCTAAATTGCTACTTCTCAGGCATAAATACATCAAAGGAATGGTGAAAGGGCAAATAAAAATCGAGGAAATTGAAAAATTCATATCTGTAACTTCGGCAATTCCAGAATTGGAAAGAGGGGATATTGTTGAAATAACGAGCGGTGCTTTTAAGAAAGAACAAGCGAGAGTTATAAGAGTAAACAAGCCTAAAAACAAAGTAACTGTGGAAATAATTGAAGCCACTGTGCCGATTCCTATTACTGTTGATCTTACTGATGTTAAACTTATAAAGAAAGGAGAATGAGAAATATGGCTGAAAAAGTCATAAGTGCTTTAGTTGAAGGGGGAAAGGCAACTGCTGGACCGCCAATAGGTCCTGCTTTAGGGCCTCTTGGGATTAATGCAGGTCAAGTAGTTGCAGAGATTAATCAAAAGACAAAAGACTTTTCAGGAATTACAGTGCCTGTTAAAATAATAGTCGACACGAGCACTAAAAAATATACGATAGAAATAGGTACACCACCGACTAGTGCTTTGATTAAAAAAGAACTTCTTTTAGAAAAGGGGTCTGGAAAACCGAAAGAAGAAATCGTTGGAGACTTAGCCATCGACCAAGCGATAAAAATAGCAAAAATGAAGCAAAGCCAACTTTTATCAAAAGACTTAAAGAAAGCTTTAAAAGAAGTTGTGGGGACTTGCGTTTCACTCGGAGTGCTCGTTGAAGGAAAGAATCCAAAAGAAGTTTTAGCAGAGATAGATTCAGGTAAATACGATGATTTAATTTCCGGTAAAAAGCCTCTTAGAGAGATTCCAAAAGAAGAGATTGAGAGGAAGAAAAAAGAGTTTGCTTCAAAGATAGCTGCATCCAAACCTAAAGAAGAAGGAACGGCTGAAGAGAAACCAGAAGAAAAGAAATAATTTTTTAACTCATTTTATTCTTTTTCCTTTACAGAAAACCATTGAAATACAATCTGGAGAACTAGAATATATGATGGATGCTGCTGGATTGTGGGAAGGAATCATTTGTGGTTTTCTAAGATCAAACAAAACTAAATTTGCCAAATACCCTTCTTTTATTCTTCCAACTTTTAACCCTGTATTTTTTTCCAAAAATTCTCCAGGAATGCAAGTTATTGTATCTAAAGCTTGCTGAGCTGAAAAAAGACTTGGTTCCCAATTATGATGTTTCTGAACCAAAGCTGCAAATTTTGCACTTTCTACAATATTTAAGCTGTTATTACTCACTGCTGAATCTGTCCCAACACAAACAGGAATATTATACTCTAAAAAATCTTCGAAAGGTGGAACCCCTCCAACTCCAAGCTTCATGTTTGAAACCGGATTAAGACAAACAGCACATTTATTTTCTCCCAAAATTCTTGATTCTCGCTTAGAGATCCATCCAACATGAGACAAGAGTGTTTTATTATCTAAAAAACCTATTTTTTCTAAATATTCCACGATTCGAGACTTAAAGTTCTTCAAACAAAAGTACAATTCTTTTCTTGTCTCAGCAACATGGATCGTTTTAAAAACATTGTATTTCTCACTTAACCTTTGTGTTTTCTCTAAAAGCTCAGTCGAACAAGAATATACGGCGTGAGGACCAAGAGCAGGAACTATATTTCTCCATTTTTTAGAAACAATCTTCTCCGCATTCTTTATTGGTTTCCCAACCTGGGTGGTTTTATCCTCATCGATTATTGGCCAAGCCAAAACTGGAATTATGCTCGCATTTTCCAAAATTTCCAAAGATTTTTTTCCATAAGGATAGTTATCGATAAAAACGGTTGTTCCACAATTTATCATTTCTTGGATAGCTAAAGACAACCCTCTAGATATTTCCTCATCTCCATATTTTTTTTCTTTTTCCCAGATGGAGTTTAACCATTCAAAAAATTCTAGATCATCAAAAGTATTTCGCAATAATGTCATTCCGGCATGGGTGTGGGAATTTATGAATCCAGGACACACTAAATAATTCGAGCAATCTAAAATTTCATCTGCCTTTTCTTTAGAACCTATAATAGATATATTTTCCCCATCTATGAAAATATCCGTATTTTTCAAAATTTTTCCATTATCTTGGGTTAAAACCAAGGCACAATTTTTCAAAAGAATGCTCATGCTTTTTATAAAGAATAGCTCAAATATAAATTATGCGAGTTTGCTGTCTTTACTCTGGAGGAAAAGATAGCAATTTTTCTCTTTTTCTAGCACACAGTTTTGGTTGGGAGATGGACTCCCTCGTATGTGTCCTACCTCAAGAAGACTCATACATGTTCCATAAAATTAATACGAGTTTTTGTAAATATCAAGCGCTTGCCCTAGAGTTACCTTTTTTCGAAGTAAATGCTGAAAACAAGGATGAACTTGAAACTTTAAAGAAGTTTTTAGAGAAAAAAGAAATAGACGGGATTGTAACTGGGGCTGTAAATTCTGAATTTCAAAAGCAAAGGTTTGATGTAATTTGCGAAGAACTAGGGATTAAAAGTTTTGGTCCCATGTGGCATAAAAACCCTGAAAAGATTTTGGAAGAAGAAATAGAGTCTGGACATGAGATAATTATAACTCAAGTATCTTGTGAAGGATTAAACATGGATTGGTTGGGTAAAAAAATTGATTTAGAAAATTTTGAGATTTTGAAAAAGCTTTCTAAAAAATATGGATTTAATATTCATGGCGAAGGGGGAGAGTATGAGACTTTTGTCCTGGATGGACCACTTTTCAAAAAGAAAATAAAAATAGAAGATTTTGAAATTTTACATGGTGCTTTGACTGGCATGCTCAAAATAAAAAAAGTCAAACTTGTGAGAAAATGAAAGCTGACTTTCACATTCACTCTTGGTATTCATATGATGGATGGCTATCTCCGGAAAAAATAGTTAAGTTAGCAAGGAAAAGAGGTTTGGATGTTATTGCAATTACGGATCATGATGAAATAAAGGGGGCCAAGAAAACAAAAGAGATTTCTGGAAAGGAATTAAAAGTAATAGTTGGTTGCGAAATTTCAAGCAACAGAGGACATGTTTTAGGACTCTTTCTAGAAGAAATTCCAAAAACAAAGATTTGGCCAGAAGTTTCTGAAGAAATTAGAAGTCAAGGTGGTTTGGTTGTAATCCCACATCCTTTTGATATTTCGAGGAGCTCTTTTGAGTTGAGAAAAGAAGATATAAAATACATAGACGGTGTTGAAATTTTTAATTCGAGAACGAAGAATGATGAAATTTTGAAAAAAGTTGAAGAATTTTCAGCAAAGTATGGAATTAAAAGATGCTGCGGGAGTGATGCTCATTTTGGAAACGAGATCGGAAATGTAAGTATGAAAATTAAAAACTTTGGAAAAAATTACGTTCTTGTAAAAAAACCTGAAGGGGAATTTATTAAAACAAATTGGTGGAATTATCCTTTAACAAAGATTTGGAAATCTTTGAGGAAATTCTTGTGAAATGTATATATTGGAATGCAGATATAGGTAATATTAAAAAGGGAGTTATCTATTAATATCAAGGGGTATAAATGAACGAGTATCTTTTGGATAGGTATGGAAGAAAGATTAGCATATTTTTAAGCGATGGAGAAAAAGAGGTAAATTTGTATAAACCTTGTTTAGAATTTTTTAAAAAAGAATTAACAAATAGCAATAATACAAAAAATATCATTAAAAAATGCTAATCACTCATTCTCGCAAGGTAATTCTATTTAAACATCCGATTATTACAACAAAAACCATTTTGAGTTATCTTTTAGAAAATGGTTTGGGTGGGATAAAAAGTCTCTACAGTAAAGAACTTTTTGCAAGAAATATATTACCAAACTTTCTTCAGACCTACTTGAAGTTAAAAAAGAACCTATGAACGTTAGTTTACATTTTGAAAATAAAAAAGTTCGAATGAGTGTTAATCATTTCAGTTATATCTCTCAGCTCGCGATGATCTTGGATGTATGGGTAAAAGACCAATATGATGCTTTTAAATCTGTTAAAAACAAAATTGTCTTTGACGTAGGGGCGAATCAAGGAGTGTTTTCGATCTATGCGGCAACACTGGGGGCTAAGAAAGTTTATGCGTTTGAGCCAGTACCAGAAACCTTTAAAGTTTTACAAGAAAATATTAGATTGAACAAACTTGGAGATAAAATAATCCCAATACAAGCAGGAGTTGGAGACAAAGAACAAGAATCGATTATTTATTATGATCAAGTAGGGGACGCGGGGGCTAGCTTTTGTGAATCTCCTGGTAAAATGAATAAAATTAAAGTTAAAATTGTCACGATAGATGAGTTTGTAAGGAAAGAAAAAATTCCTCGAGTAGATTTTATAAAGATCGATACGGAAGGGTTTGAAAAAGAAGTTCTTCTTGGGGCTAAAGAAACAATAAGAGAATGGAAGCCAATCTTATCGCTTTCTGCTTACCATCGCCCTGAGGATAAAAAAACACTACCAGAAGTAATTAAATCGATAAGATCGGACTATAATATAAAACTAAATAAATATGGAGACGAGGACTTTTATTGTTATTGAATAAAGATGCACCGCAAACAGAGTAAAAAAATTTGTCTTAAACTTAACATGCCTATTTTGCATAATTTTTGATTAAAATAATTTAAAAAAGAAAAAAAGAGCCAGAAGGGTCATCATAAGACTGAAGTAATTATTGTATGAGTTTTATTATATATAAACTTAATGGTTATTAAACGTGATTTGATTAAAAAGAATTTTCATTCGTGGAGAAAAAGGCGAAAAGTATTTATATCCTGGATACTAGAATGTTATTAGTCTCCCGGACTACCAGGCTTTAAGCCTGTTAGAAGGGGTTTTCTATGGATGTTAATAAATTGGATTTTAAAAAGGCGTTAGAGGAATTAAGAAGTAAAAGTAAAAAAAGAAAATTTGTACAATCCTTGGACTTAATCTTGAATTTCCAGAGAGTTGATTTTTCTAAACCAGAGAATAGAATTGATATATTGGTTAAGTTGCCGAAAGGTAGAGGAAAAGAAGTAAAAGTGGCTGTTATTGCGGAAGAAGAATTAATGCAAGCCGCCAAGAAATGGGGGGATGCTGTATTTACAAAAGAAGACTTGGAAAAAATGGCTGGGGATAAGAAAAATTTAAAGAAAATTGCAAATTCTTATGATTTCTTTATATGCCATCCAAAATTAATGAGTCTTGTAGCAAAATATTGTGGTCAAGTCCTTGGGCCTAGAGGGAAAATGCCTAAACCTGTAACTTCCGCGGCGAACCTAGAGCAAACGATAAAGAATTTAAAAGAAAGCGTTCAAGTAAAGACTAAAGGAAAATTCCTGCCGACTTTGCATGCTGTTGTTGGAACTGAAGAAATGAAGGATGAAGATTTAATTGAAAACATAAAAGAATTGATTCATGCTGTTGCGGAAAAGTTACCTGAAAAAACAAAATCCATAAAATCGATATATTTGAAATTATCGATGAGTCCAGCGGTGAAAGTTGAATGAGAACTGGGGAAGTAAAAGAGTGGAAGAAAAAGAAGGTAGAAGAGATCAAGAATAAAATAGAAAAGTTTAGAACAATCGGGATAATCGATTTAAGAAATTATCCGTCAGATAAACTTCAAGAAATTAGAAAAAAATTGAGGGGAAAAGCAGAAATATTCATCGATAGAATTGAATTTATAAACCGTGCGTTGAAAGAAAAAAATATAACGATAATGGAAAACGTGAATTGGCCTGTAGCTCTGTTGCTTTCTAATGAAAACGCGTACAAGATTTATTCAATAATTAAAAAAGAAAAAGGAAAAGCACCTGCAAAAGCTGGGCAAATTTCCCCTATAGATATAATAGTTCCGGCTGGAGAAACAGACATACCTGCCGGTCCCACGCTGGCTGAATTAAAAGCTTTAAAAGTGGACGTTAAATTAGATAAAGGAAAAATCGTTGTTGCTTCAGATTCGAAAATATTGGAAACAGGAAAAATGGTGACACCTCAGATTGCTGCTGCGCTAGCAAAATTAAACATCTTGCCTTTCGAAATTACGATGAAAATTTATAAAATGTATGAGGATGGAATAGTCTTTGATGCTGAAACATTAGACTTTGATGAAGTTAAAGCAAAAGAAGAGATTTTAAAAGACTATAGTCATGCTCTTGCCCTTGCAACAAAGATGGAAATTCCTGTTGGTAAAGCTTCAGAAGCGATAATTTCAAATGCGTACAGAAAAGCTTTATCTTTAGCTTTAGAATTAAATATATTAACAAAAGAAACAATACCATTTATACTTATGAAGAAAAATTTAGAAGCACAATTATTAAAACAGAAAATTAATATTTAGGAGGGAGAAAAAATGGAGTATATATACGCTGCCCTTTTGTTACACTCGGCAGGCCAACAGATAACTGAAGAAAATTTGAAAAAAGTTGTCAGTGCAACAGGAGCAAAAGTAGACGAGGCAAAAATAAAAGTAATAGCAGAAGGGCTTCAAGGAGTAAACATTGATGAAATATTGAAGAATGCTACGATTGCTACTGCAGCCCCTGCGCAAGCTCCTGCAGCAGCTCAACCGGCAGCCACTGAAACAAAGAAAGAAGAAAAGAAAGAAGAAGAAGCAGCTGGAGGCTTGGCTGCGCTCTTCGGTTAGAACAACGAAACCTTTTTATATTTCCTTTTATTTGAGTTAATATGCCTGTCGGGAGCAAAAAGATAAAGAGAATAGAAACTGAAAAGATATATAGTAAAGATTATTGGCTTTTGGAATACTTGAAAGAAATAAGTAATGAGCTAACTTACTTAATATTGATCGTAGCATCCATTTTCATATATTTGATGATTGACCTTCTACCAGCTGTACCGGGATCGACAGATTATTTAAAAATCTTATTTTTAATATTAACGTTGGGCGGGTTTGGATTATTTGCTTTATCGAATATCACTAAAACAAAAATAGAGAAGAAATTTAAAGAAGCTTTATCTAAATAACTGGTTGCTTTAACCCGCTACCGGAAACAATTATTACAGTCTTTTCTTTTTTAGAAATGTTTAATTTGTTTTTCCCAGCCAAGCCTGCGGCCCCTGCGGGTTCAGCGAAAATTCCCTCCAACCCAAGTTCGTGAACCGCATGAATTATTTCTTCGTCTGAAACTTTTACCGCTTTTCCATTTGTCTCTTTTATTGCTTTTGCGGCAGTAAAATAATTTACTGGATCTTTTGCCAATAGCGCGGAAGCGACAGACTTCGGATTTTCTATTTTAGGTAATATCCCAGTATTAACGTAATCTACAATAGCAGAGCACCCTTCAGGCTGCACTCCAAACATTCTTGGCTTTTTTTTCTTAAATCCTTTCCAAATCGCGGTTAATAAACCTCCAGTACCCATAGGAACAAAAACATTATCTGGGACTCCAATTTTCTTTTCAATCTCTACAGAAATTTTCTTTATGCCCTCAAGATAAAAAGGGTTTATACCACTCATTGCGATGTAAGCATCTTTTTCACGCAAAGCTGCTTTTACGCAATCGGAAAAAGAACCATCAATAAAAACAATGTCCGCCCCATAAGCTTTTATTTGAGATATTTTAGGTAATGGAGTATTTTTAGGTACGAATATTTTACAATAAAGATTAGCATAAGCAGAATATGCAGCAACGCTTGCTCCCATATTCCCCGTGCTTGCACAAACAATTTTTTTATATCCCAACGAATAAGCATGAGAAATTACAAATGAACTTCCCCTGTCTTTGAAAGAACCTGTAGGGTTTTCTCCTTCATACTTCAAAAATTCTTTTGCTTTTACATCTTTTCTCTCTACTAACGGAGTATTTCCTTCGCCTAAAGAAAAAAATGGCTTAAAAGAAAGTTCAGGGCCCTCCCATAATAAAACAGAACCGCAATCACAAAAGTATCGAAAATCAGGATATTCTTTAGAACAAACAGGACAGATCAACATAATTAAAAAAAAAGAAAAAAGAAAAAATTATTTCTTTTTAGGTTTTTTCTTTTCTTCCTTAACTATTCCTACTTTTTTAACCGTTGCTTTCCAAACTTTTTCTGGCATCCATGCAGGTCTGTTTTCGGGGGCTGGAACTTTTTCTCTTTTTCCAGTAAAGTGATGGTATTTCTTTGGCCGTGTTCCTCTTTCATACAAATAAAAATCTGTTTCTCCCTGCGTCGCTGCTTTCAAAGCCGCTTGTCTTGGGGTTCTACCAGTAAATACTCCTTTCTCAGTCCCACCAGGTTTATTCATTAAAACAAAGTATCTTTTTTCACCCATTTCAACTACCTCCTTTAATTTTAAAAAGAAGGATTGGTATATAAATATTTCGATTACCTAATATCTTTTGATAAGTTATAAAGGGGAAAGCATGGGAAAGATTTTGAAAAATAAAAATGACTCGAAAGCATTAAAGGCGTTTGCTTTATCTTCTTTATTAAACGATCTTGGGAGCGACTCCATAAAACCTTTTTGGCCGTTATTTGTAACTAATGTATTGGGAGCTCCAGTATCTATCTTGGGAGTGTTAGATGGTTTTGGAGAAGCCATTTCCTATGGAATAAGATGGCCTGCAGGATGGCTTTCAGACAAGGTTAAAAAAAGAAAAATATTTATTTGGTTTGGGTATTTAATCGCCGGGTTATCGAGAATAGGATATGCTTTTTCATCAAACGTTGCAATCTTATTTCCGTTAAAAGCAATGGATAGATTGGGAAAAATTAGAGATCCACCAAGAGATGCTTTGCTTTCAGATATTGTAAAGAAAAAAGAAAAAGGATCTGCTTTCGGTATATTAAATGCTGCGGACAATATCGGTGCAATGCTTGGACCTTTATTCGGATTATTCATATTTTCAATTTTAAGTTATACTGGTCTTTTTCTTGTTGCGGCGATTCCAAGTTTCATAAGCGTTGCGGTGATTTTATTTTTCGTTAAAGAAAAAAAGATAAAAATTAAACAAAATAGAAAAGTAAAATTAGATCTTATTTTCAAAAAATTCCTCATAAGCGGGATAGCTTTTGCTTTAAGTTGGATCTCTATTTCTTTTTTAATATTGTGGGCGAATAGAGCGGGGTTTGAAGTAACTCTCTTACCTTTCTTGTTATTCACTTGTTCAGGTTTTTCAGCCCTTGGTAGTTATCTTTTTGGAAAGCTATCGGATGGAATTGGTAGAAAAAAAACGCTTGGTTTTAATTACTTGCTTTTCTCCATCTCCTTATTTTCTATTGCTGCTTTTGGAAACAGCCATCCAATCCTATTTTCTGTTTTGCTTTTTATAATTTATGGTTTATGTTTTGGTGGAGTAACATCTCTACATTCTGCATTTATAACCGATATTGTAACTAAAGAAAGACAAGCGGAAGCTCTCGGGATGTTCAGTACACTTTTTGGATTTAGTTCTTTTGGGGCTTCAACTATTGCCGGAATTTTATGGGAGGTCGCGTCTCCAGAAATAGCCTTTTTGGTTGCTGGGAGTTTTGCATTCTTAGGCTTTTTACTTTTAATGCTGTTTGTTAAAAAATAACGATAATTTTTTATTTTTATAAATCTTCCATAAAAACTGGAGGGATTAAAATGGCAAGAGTAATGGTGGATCAGGAGGCTTGCTTGGGTTGTGGGGCATGCGTCTCAATATGCCCGGACGTATTTGAGATTGGAGATGATGGGAAAAGCCACGTTAAAAAAATAACAAAAATACCACCTTGCGCGAAAGAAGCTGCAGAAAGTTGCCCAGCAAAAGCAATATCGATAGAATAAACATGAAAGAAATATTTGAAAATGTGTTTTTAAGTAGAGGAAAACTTTTTACAAAAAATTTAACTCCTGGAAAAAGATTTTGTGGAGAAAAAATTTTAAGAAAAGATAAAATAGAATTTAGATCTTGGAATCCATATACTTCGAAACTCGGTGCAGCAATATTAAAGGGATTGAAAAATCTAACGATAAAAGAAGGTTCGAAAATATTGTATCTAGGAATTGCGGAAGGTACAACTGCAAGTTATATTTCAGACATAATAGGAGAAAAAGGAATTATAATTGGTGTTGAAATTTCTGAAAAACCTTTTCAAAAACTTTTGAACCTTTGTGAAGCTAGGAAAAACATCATTCCGGTCTTAGGAGATGCGAACAAGCCTGAAGAATACGCGGATTTCGTTGAAGAAATAGGAGGGGTAGAAATAATATACCAAGACATTGCGCAAAAAAATCAAACTGAAATTTTATTGAAAAATATTGAGTATTTTTTAAGAAAAGGAGGCTCGGCGATATACATGCTAAAAGCAAAAAGCATAGATGTTGTTAAAGATCCAAAAGACATATATATTGAAGAAAGTAAAAAAATTTCAAAGCTTTATGAAATCTTGGAAGTTTTGAATCTTGAACCGTACGAAAAAGATCATGCATGTTTTGTAATAAAGGTGAGATAATGGAAGAAAAAGAAATAATTGAAGAATGGGAAAAAAATGGGCTTGGATCTTGTTCTGGCGAGGGAGAAAAATTTCACATAATTTTTGCATATCCAAACCCAAGCGGATTTTTACATACTGGACACTTGAGAGAATATGTATATTGCGATGTTATAGCTAGATACCAAAGAATGCTCGGGAAAGATGTTTTCTTTCCTGTTGGGGTGCATGCTACCGGAAATGCTGCACTTGCTGTAAGTAAAAGAATTTTGGAGAAAAAAGAAGCATGGATAAACTACTTGAAAGAAAACGGTTTGAGTGATTATGAAATAGAAAAAATGAAAGATCCTTTGGAGGCTGTTGAAATATTTTCAAGAGAATACATGAAAGATTGGAAAGAAATAGGCATATTGTTCGATGAAAATGCTTTTGCGCATACTTTGATGCCGGGATACCAGAAGTTTATTCAATGGCAATTTTTGAAGTTAAAAGAGAAAGGTCTTTTGGTACAAAAACCGTACTATGGAACTGCATGCGTTAACTGCGGACCTGTTGCTGTCGATCCTTCTGAAATGGAAATCTCAAAAGGGGGAAATGCAACCATCCAAGAATTTACACTTTTGAAATTTAAATTTAAAGATAAATTCCTCGTTGCTGCAACTTTAAGACCTGAAACTGTGTTTGGGCAAACAAACCTTTGGGTAAACCCAGATGTGGAATATGTTGAAGTTTTGGTCGATAATAAGGAAAGGTGGGTTTGTAGTTTGGAATGCGCGGAAAAATTGAAGTACCAAATGAATGATATAAAAATTTTGGGAAAAATTAATGGTAAGGATCTTCTTTATAAAACTGCCGTTGCTCCTGGAGTTGAAAGGGAAATACCTATTCTTCCTGCAAGATTTTGCGACCCGAAAATGGGATCTGGAATCGTAACTTCTGTTCCATCGGATGCGCCTTACGATTATGTTGCTTTAAAAGAACTTCAGAAAAAAGGAGATCCTGTAGCATTGGGGTTAGAATTCATTCCAATAATAGAAATTCCAAAGTATGGGAACAAAAGCGCAGTAAAAGTATGCGAAGAATTGAAAATAGAAACAACGGACGACCCAAGAATAGAAGAAGCTACAAAAGAAGTTTATGCTGCTGGATTTCATTCTGGAATACTTTTAGAAAATTGTGGAGCTTTTGCTGGGAAAAAAGTGGCTGAAGCAAAAGAAGAAATGAAGAATTGGTTAATATCTCAAAACAAAGCAGCAATATTTTATGATTTAAGTGAAGAAGTAATTTGCAGATGTGGAGGGAAAGTTGTAGTTAAAAGAATAGAAGATCAATGGTTCATAAAATATTCTGCTCCTGAATTAAAAGAAAAGACAAAAGAGTTTATACAAAAAATGGAAATTTATCCAGAAGATTTTAAGAAAAATTTGCCATCGATCATAGATTGGTATCAAGATCGAGCATGTACAAGAAAAGGAAGATGGCTTGGGACCAAGTTTCCTTTTGATGAAACATGGATAATAGAACCTATCGCAGATTCCACTGTTTACCCTGCATACTATATTTTTGCAAAACTACTTTCTGAAAAAATCGTAGAACTTGAGGATTTAAAACCTGAGTTTTTCGATTATGTAATATTGAGTGAAGGAAAACCGGAAAAAGAATCTTGGAAAAAGGCTAAAGAATTTTTTGAAAGATATTATCCAGTTGATTTAAACGTGTGCGGGAAAGAACATAGAACTGTTCATGTTCCAGTATACATAATGAATCATGTTGGAATCTTTCCTGAAAAGTTCTGGCCGAAAGGAGTTTTAACTCATGGCTGGGTAACTGGAAAAGGAGAGAAAGTATCGAAGAGTAAAGGAGGGGCGGAAAGCATACGGTTCGCATCCAAAAAATACGGTGCAGATACTTTAAGATTTTATTATTGCCATGTTGCAAGTCCGTTTTCTGATTTTGAATGGAATGAAGAAACAATGTTAAAATATAGGTATCAACTGCGAAGGTTAGAAAAAATTTTTGAAGAAATGAAAGGAGGGAATGATAAATGGATCGAGTCCAGGTTCTACTCAGCGTTAGAAAAATATTATAAAAGTATGGAAAGTTATGAATTAAAAAACGCGCTAGATGCTATTTTCTTTGAATTTATGAAAGATTTAGAAAGAGGATTGGATAAAAACTTGAAAAATGATCAAGTAATGAAAGAATGGTTGAAAACTTTGTGCCCATTCATCCCATTTACCTGTGAAAGATTGTGGAAAAAACTTGGTGGAGTTGGGCTTATATCAAAACAAAGACTTCCTGAATTAAAAAAAGAAAAAATAGATTTGAAGATAGAACAATTGGAAGATATTGTTTTTGGAATTTTAGAAGATTTAGAAACAATAAAGAAATTAACGAAGATTGAGAAACCGAAAAAAATAAGGATCTTTGTCGCAGAGGATTGGAAAAGAAAAGCGATAAATAAAGCTTTAGAAATAAAAGATTTAAAAGTTTTAATGAAAGAATTGATGAGTTTAGACGATATGAAAGCACAGGGTAAGAAAGGGGCTGAATTTGCTAATTGGATTGTAAAACACTTTGATAAAATAAAAAAAGTTTTGGTCTCCGAGAGTGAGGAAAAAGAATATTTGGAGAAAAATAAAGAATATTTGGGGAAGAAAACTGGAGCAGAGGTTGAAATCATACTTTCTAAAGAATCAGACTCTTTGAGAGCTGGAAAGTCCATTCCTTTAAAGCCTGCTATAGAAGTGGTTTAATGGAATTTTTTGAGGTTTTGGAGAAAAGAAGGTCTATAAGAAAATTTAAGGAAAAAGAAATACCTTCTGAGATTTTGGAAAAAATACTTTATTCTTCAAACTTGGCTCCATCAGCTGGTAACTTACAAGCATATAAAATCTACGTGGTGAAAGATAAAGAAACGAAAAAAGAAATTGCGGATGCTGCGTATGGACAAGAATTTATTGCCGAGGCTCCAATCGTTTTAGTTTTTTGTGCAGTTCCTGAAGAATCGTCTTGGAAGTATGGTCCCAGAGGAGAAGAATTATATTGCATTCAAGATGCTACGATAGCTTGTGCTTACGCGCAATTGGCTGCAACTGCTTTGGGGCTTGGAAGTGTGTGGGTTGGAGCTTTTGATGAAGAAAGAATAAAGAAAATTATTGGAACAGATAACATTCCTGTAGCTGTGTTGCCCATAGGATATCCGGATGAAGCGCTTAAAAAAAGAAAAAGAAAAGATTTAGATGAGATCGTTAAATCTATAGAGATTGTCTCTTTGAAAAAGGAATTTAAAAAAATTGGGTAAGAGTCTATGGATGTGGAATTATTTAAAAAGGTTTTTACATTTTTCGCAATATTTACACTTATCCTTGCATGTATCGTGTACTTAATTAAAGGGATAAGTATTGCTCCACTTTTAGGTATATTGACTCCTGGCATTCTTGGATCTATTTTCATATATAGAGCCATACTTTTTTGGAAGATAAAGAAAGAAGTTGAAGAATTACCAACGTCAAAAATTGCTGATTTGAGTGCGGCAAAAGGTAAGTTGGTCGAAATACATGGAACGATCGCGCCTGCAGATAAAGTTGTAAAAGGTGTTTTTGTAGATAAGGATTGCGTATATGATCGGCGTAGTGTGAGTATTACACTTGGCCATGGGAAACATGCGGATAAACGGCTTTCCATAGAGGAAGAAAAAGCACAAGCGTTTTATGTGGTAGACGAAAGTGGAAGCATACTTGTAGAACTTAAAAAAGCTCATCCTGTACCAAAAACATTTTTATATAATTACTCAAGCCCGATATGGATAATTCAAAAACTCACCAAAGAAGAAACAGAAATACCTCAGTACATTTTAGAACCAATTTTAAATGGAAAAATAAAGTTTTTAGAATTACCTGGGTCTTTATTTCGTCCTGCAAAACCAGGCTCTATAGACATTAAAAAAATTACCTCGTTGGAGGTTGATGAAGGATATCTCCCGGTTGGGGAAGAAGTATGGGTAATAGGAATTGTGAAAGATAATGAATATACGAATGAGGAATGGGCGAAAAGAGGAACTAATCCTGAGTTGATGATAGGCGAAGGTAAAGAAGTATTTGGGATTGTTTGGAGTCAAACTGGTCTTGAAAAAGAAATTATGAGGAAGTTAAACATTTCCATGTGGATCTTTATGCTTGTAGGCATCGTGTGTGTAACGGCAACATTAATTCTCATTTATTTTGTACTCCAATCGGGTAAGTTAATCTAACGGTTTTATTCCTGGAAGGTGTGAGACTATTTGAACAAATGAAAGAAGTAAAAATGAAGAAATGGTAAAAACTACAAACAGGATTCCCAACCCAATTACTGGAATTAATGCTTGATTTGGTGTTGCCTTCTCATATTTTCGCAAGAGTACATACGGAACGTAGAGTGCGCGCAAAACTACTGTTCATCTTTAAACTAAAGAAAACGATGCTTGTACACTCGAAAATCAAAAAAATAGTGAATGGGCCTAGCCGGATTTGAACCGGCGACCTACGGTTATCTTAGAGCGAATATTCTAGCTAATGCTAGAATAGTCTTATAAGACCGTCGCTCTAACCTGTCTGAGCTATAGGCCCAAAAACAACAATATTTTAAAATACAAATTTGTTTTAAAAAATATAAAGTTTTCGCAAAGTATGGAAAATCAGTGAAAAAATGACAGGTATTGAAATATTATATCTTTTGCAGAACATAAATACATTTTTTTAGCCCATATTTCCTTTCCACCGGGTAAATTTTCAAACATAGCTGGAGCGTTGATTCTTGGGTTTATGGGGATAGTGTTTTTATATGTAGGTGTACGATCCTGGATTGTTAAAAAAGCTTTGGAGAGATTAGAAACATCGAAGATTGGAGACTTGGGAGCATGCAAAGGCAAGCTAGTTGAGATTCGTGGAAAAGTTGTTCCTGCGGAGAAAGTTGTAATGAGTCCTTTTATGAACAAAGAATGTGTAATGGATTGGTATGGAGTTTCTATAGAAGCTTTCAAGAGGAGAGAAGGTATTACATTTGAATATTCTTTACTCGGCGACGTGGAGAAAGATAAAAAAGAAGTGCATTATGCTACCTCTTATGAATTTTTACCTTTTTATGTCCAAGATGAAACTGGAAGCATTCTTGTAGACTCGAAGAAAGTACAGACTAGTCCACTATCATTTACATATAAATATTCGACACCGTATCCAAAACAAACGATTGTTATGGGAAAAGTAATTTCCGAACAAAATGTCAACATACCTCCTGAAATTTTAGATGCGATCAAGAGTGGAAAAGTAAAATTTGCTCAAAGCTTATATGGAGCTCTCACGAAATCTTCAGAAGTAGCTATAAACCCTACGTTAATTGCTAAAATGCAGATAAATGAGTCATATATCCCGGTTGGGGAAGAAGTATGGGTAATAGGAATTGTGAAAGATAATGAATATACGAATGAGGAATGGGCGAAAAGAGGAACTAATCCTGAGTTGATGATAGGCGAAGGTAAAGAAGTATTTGAAATCATATGCGGAAGCAAAGAGGAACAAAAAATTATAAAAAAATTGAAGACCTATTCTTATGTTGGCACAGGGATAGGAGTAACAGTCCTTGTAATTTGTGCGTATTTATTAATAAGCACTTTAACATAGTAAACATTTTCTTTGAGTGATTATTAAAATGAAAGAAATTTGGAGAAATATCATACATCTATGTGTCGGATATTCCATAGCCTTTCTTGCACTAATTTTAAACCCATTTGAATTATTGTTAATTTTATCTTTGGGGATACTGTTTGGGATGCTGCTTAGTGAAATATGTTCTGAAAGAAAAATTCTTGGAATTTCGAAAATTTTAGAAATCTTGGAAAGGGAAAAAGTAAAACCAGGAGAAGGGGCAATATATTATCTCCTCGGATGTTTTTTCGCAGTTGCTTTTTTCCCAAAATCAATTTATTTCATAGGAATATTAACCCTTGCTGTTGAAGATTCTTTTTCAACGGTTTTTGGAAAATATTTTGGAAAGACAAAAATTTGGAAAGATAAAAGTTTGGAAGGTACAGTAGCTGGTTTTATAAGTTGCTTTTTTATCCTATCTTTATTTATACCCATTCATACATCTTTATTGATAAGTTTAATAATTTCCTTGGTCGAAGTATTTGCTCCAATAAACGATAACCTTATAATTCCATTTGCAACATGTTTAATCTTAAAGATGGTTGGTGGGTAATCGTGTTAGAAAAAATTTTAAACAAAAAATATAGAACAGATGTATTATTGGTTTTAGCATTATACTTGATCGCTTTAGGGATAAGAATCGCACCTTATCAAAGTTTTCCAAATATTTATGGGTTCGACTCTTTTTGGGCTGCAAGACAAGCCAAGTACTTAATAACCGGGTTTCCAGATGGAAGTTCTTGGTATCCATATAATGATACTGTGACTATATATCCTTGGGGCAGGTTAAGTCATCCAAATGAATTTGGTTGGTGGATTACTGAAGCAATTGTTTATAAAATAGTTGGCGGAAGCTCAACTTTTGATTATGAATTGTTTGGAAAAGTTGCTTCTTGGTTAACCCCAATACTTGGCTCTCTATCTATAGTGGGAGTGTACTTTTTCTTAAGAATACTTTTTGGAAGATGGGCTGGGATCGCTGGCGCCTTATTTTTGGCTACCTCTCCTCCTAATTTATTTTATTCTATGTTTGGGCATGCAGAAAACGATGCGTTAGGTTTCTCGCTCTTTTTCTTAAGCTTAGCTGGCTTTGCATTATGTATAAAAAGAAAAACCTGGTGGGCTTGGGGCTTAAGCGCGTTATTCTTTGCTTGGCAAGCATTAACCTGGCAATCTTATGTAGTTGCTTGCTTCTTGGTTTCCGGAGTAGTTTTAGTTCATTATTTGGCAAATTTTGTAATTTCGCAGGTAAGAAAAACGAAACCATTTTATAACCCTCAATACCTATTTGCAATTTCATCAATTATCCCGTCTTCTATAACTTTGCTACTTATTAACTTTAGAGCTCCAGCAGGATCATTTTTACCTATGACTTTATTGCCAGTAAGCGGAGCTTTATTAATTTGCTCTTTAATTAATGGAATAAAGAAACCTTTGCAAAAAAATTATTACTTATTCGTTAGCATAGCATTACTGGTGCTTGGGTTTTCTTTGTTTGGCCAAGCTTTCTTCAAAGCCCCTTTTGGATTTCTTGGAATCAAATTGGAAAAGCAAGAAATTTTAGATTATGATATAAGAGTAGGACAAACTATTGCTGAACAAAACCCAATTTCTGAATCTGCTGCAGCATGGAAAGGAATTGAAAAAGCTAGCTTCTTTGATGTAATTGACTTTTTAGCAAAGGTTCAAGGATTTACGATTTTGATTTGGCTTTCATTGATCTCAATGGGAATTGCGCTTATTCGAAGTTTGCAAGGACTAACTGAAGAAAAATTCGACAAAGAATGGGATGCTTTCATATTTGCTTATCTTGCAATATCTACTTTAACTTTAATAGAAAGGCCGATAACTTTATTCTTTTTATCTGGGGTCGTATGTGTTGGGGGAGCTTACTTTTTTGGGAAAGTATTTGAGTATTTAGAAAAATCAGATAAAAAAATAAGAAAGTGGGTCTATCTGACATGTTCAATCTTAATACTTGCGATTTCATTCTCTCAATTCGTAATAATAAGTGAATCTTCGAAAAAAAGTAGCTACGATGTCTCACCAGAATGGTTTAAGACTTTTGAATTTTTGAACACTGTACCAAAAGGTTCTGTAGTAACTTCTTGGTGGGACTATGGACACTGGATGAATTATTTCAACGGAGACAGAATTCATACAACAACAGACAATATCCAATTTAACCCAAGTATCCATAACACTGCTTTAAGTTTCACTCATACTCCACCTTGCTCGATGCAAATTCAGGAGGGGTACAGGAATATTGTTTGCGATGCTACTCCAGAAGCTTTGGAAAAAGCGGAAATAGAAAGCTTGGCTGTTTTAAAACCATTTAAAACAAACTACATTTTGATAGATAAAGAAATCGTTGCAGGATTTACAGGTGGAAAATGGGGTGCTTTAACTCACATTGCAAACGTTCAAGTGGGGTGTATTCAACAATTAATGTGTTATGAAAAAATTGATGAGGTCTTTTGCCCGCTTGGGATCGATCGTTATGGAAACTACGTTGGTTTAAACTTTACAACATCTGAATGGGATGAATTAACCAAAGCAAAATGGCCTGGAATATCTTTAAATTCAAAGGGGATAAATTCAAGAGCTTTTGCTAAAAAAGATTCTAGTGGACTTAATTTGTATTTAAGTGCTGTAGGTTGTGGTTCAATGTTCACCCCTCATCCAAATCCTCCAGTCTTATATTCCTTCGCTCACAGATTATTCTTTAAAGATCAAAACTTAAAGCATGTTAAACTTGTATATGAAGATAATTGGAATGTTATTTATGAAATAAACTGGACTGGAATCCCAGATCCACAAAACTATACTGATTGGACAAAAAGAGCGTACGATGACTTAGAAAAAGGGCTAAAACTTGCTGGTTTTATAAAATGAGCAGGTATGTTTAGTGTACTCCTTGCTTCGACTTTAACTTTTATCAGCGTATTTTTGTTATACGACCCGCTCGTGAAAATTTTACTGAAGAAAAGGATCATAGGAATCGATCAACAAAAAAAAGAAAAACCGATTCTTCCCCAAGCAGGTGGAACTCTTGTCATATTAAGTTTTTTCATCGGAATTTTTTCTTTTATAACAATTAATCAAATTTTAGAACCAATAAAATTAAACTTAAACACTTTTTTTTTAGGATTGATTACTATTTTGCTTGTCTCGATTGCCGGATTTCTCGATGATATTAAAGTTTCTGAAAAAAAACATAAAGCAAAAGCAGGACATGTGGATTACAGAGTTGGATTAAAACAATGGCAGAAACCAGTTATTACTTTTTTTGGAAGTCTCCCTCTGATTTTTGCAGGTTTAAGTACTGCAGTGTATCTTCCTTTACTTGGTAATGTTGATTTAGGGATCATTTATACTTTATTGTTAATTCCTTTAGCAGTTGTATGCGTCTCTAATGCTACAAACATGCTTGCTGGCCAGAATGGACTTGAAGCAGGGATGATGGGAATAAGCTTGCTTTTTTTAAGTATTTTTAACTTGGTTCGAGGCACTTTGGAAGCATCAATACTATCGTTTATCGCTTTCTGTGGTTTGCTTGCTTTTTTAAGATTTAATTTTTATCCAGCAAAAATACTTCCAGGAGATAGTTTAACTTATTTTAATGGAGGAGTATTTGCTGTAGTTACTTTACTTGGAAAGTGCGAATTTTTTTCGATAATTATTTTTCTTCCTTGGATCTTGGAGGCCTTTTTAAAAGCTAAAAATGGATTTAGAGGAACTTGTTTGGGAAAGTTAGTTAAAGAAAGATATTTGAAACCAAAAAACGATAAGATCGAGTCTCTAACCCACGTCGTAATGAGTCTTGGAAACTTTGCCGAAAAACAAGAAGTTTTAATATTTTACTTCCTCGAATTAATCCTATGTGTTCTTGCATATTTGATTTTTGTTTGGGCTTGAGTAAATTATTTTTTTGCCAATCCAAACTTGCTTAGAAAGATATTTAAAAAATCAAGATCTGTTTTCTCTACGCCTTTTAAAATGTATAGTATTGCAAAATAGGAAAAAGCTCCAAAAGCTATAATGGAAAGGGCTAAAATCAAAGAGGTTGCGAAGTTGAGAAGGTAGGAAACCAAAATACCCATTAAAGCCGCAGATACTACTATTTTTATCAAAGGCTTGAAAGAAAAAATCTTCTTAAATGGCATGTTTAAGAAAAGCAAAATTGCAAAAAGCCAATTAAAAACAACAAATAATATTGGGATAAGACTCGCAGGGGATAAGAGAATCGAAATAATAAAAAGCAAAGTCAAGTAGAGTCCGACGTTTCTTAAAACATTGTATTTTTTGAAGTTGAATAAAATCGGTTGGGATAGATTCGCTAAAAGTAAAGCTGGTAAACAAAAAACAAGAATTTTAAAAATATCTGCGACTGGAAGATAATTTGGCCCATAAATGAACTTAATCATTTTTGCGGAAATCATGAACGCTCCAACCATCATCGGAATCGAAAACAAGAAGAAATATCTTGTTGTTTTTCGTAAATATTCCTCTATCTTTTGTGGTTTTTTAACAGCTACAGCAGTAAATGAGCTTATTAAAAAACTACTCGAGATTGGGAAAAGAGCGGCTAAACTGCTTGTCCAGCCTAAACTTATTCTAAAAAAAGCTAAATATTCTGAAGAATTAAATAAACCTAAAAGAGGTAAAATCCCTTGCCAAGCAACAACATTAAAAACAGCAACCAAACATAGAGTTTTAAAATCTTCCCAATAATGTGGCATCTCTTTTCTTTTTCCTTTTAAAATACCTATAGAATTATATGCAATATGTATAAATACAAATACGTTTGAGAGAAAAATTCCAAAAATAATACCGTTTAATCCAAATAAAAGAAAGAATAAAACAGGGAGAAAAATATAAGAAACACTAAATAGGATGGTATTTTCAGTCCAAACTTTTAATTTTTGAGTACTTAAAAACAAACCATAAAAAATTGAATCTACGACACCTAAAAAGATAAGCATTAAAAGCAAATGATAAGAACTTTCGAATTCTAACAAGTTATAATAAAATAAAATTTCTTTTTTGAATAAAAGAAGAAAGAACATTAGCAAAAGATAAAATACTACAAATATTTTCAAAGATTTAAAGAAATCAGCCCTTACTCCTGGAATGTTATCTTCAGCGCAGAATTTTGAGAATCTTACAATCACAAAATAACTAAAAAAAGAAATCAATAACCCGCTAAGAAAATATGCGATTCCTAAAAAAAGCGACAATTTTCCAAAATTATTTGGGCTAAGAAGAATTGGAAATAGAATTATAAAAATGAAAGAACTTAAAAATCTCAAAATCTGTGAAATAAAAGCATATAAATTCTCAGCAAAAAGCTTTTTTTTACTTAAGTCGATAAGCATGTTGATCTAATAGAACCTAACGTATTTATATTTTTAGCGATCAAGAAATGTATGAAAGTAGCTATTGTTGGAGCCGGAGTCATAGGAAAATATTTAGCCTTAAAACTTGCAGAAAAAGGGGTTGATGTAACTTTATTCGAAGGAAATATTAATAAAGAAAAAGTCTGCTCCGGGGTCGTATCAGAACGAATTTGGGAATATATTCCAAAAAATGAGGAGCTTGTTGAAAGAGAGTTTAAAAATATTTTGATACATTTTCCAAAGAAAGATATTATTCTTAAATCGAAACAAAAAATATTGGTATTGGATAGAAAAAAATTAGACGCATATCTTCTTAAAAGAATTTTAAAAAAAGGAATAAAAATAGAAAAAACCTGGGTTTCTGGAGTAAAAGAGTTATATTCGTTCAACAAAATTATTGGGTGCGATGGAGCTTTTTCTAGAATTAGGGAAAGTTTGGGAATAAAAAAACCAAAAATGATGCTTGGCTTGATAACTTACGGAACATTAAAAAAAGAAAATTTTATTGAAGCATGGGCTTTTAAAAATGGATTTTTTTGGAAGATACCGAGGGAAAGAAAAAATGAATTTGGGGCTTTATTTTATCATGGGTTTTGCGATGATGACTTTAGACAGTTTAAGAGATTTTTAGAAACTCAAGGGTGCGAAAGTTTCGTGATTAAATCTGCTATGATTCCTTGTGGGTTAACTATTCCAAAATCGGAAAGAGTAACGCTTTGTGGGGATGCGGCAGGATTAACAAAACCTTGGTCCGGTGGTGGAATAATATGGTCTTTTGAAGCATCGCGAATACTTGTGAACTGCTTTCCGAATTTTTTGAGATATAGGTCTGAGATTTTGAGGAAATTTTGGTTTAAACAAAAACTAGGCTTGTTTGCTAGAGACTTTTTATTAAACCTTGATTTTATGATTCCAAAAAGAGTATGTTTTGACTTTGATTTCATGTTTTAATTTACCTGCCAAAATTTCTTTTTGTATTTATGTAAAAATTCAAAGCCTTTTCAAAATCCTCTTTTGAAAACTCTGGCCAAAGTTTTTCTGAAAAAAATAATTCCGCATAACTGCTTTGCCAAAGAGCAAAGTTGGACAATCTAGAAACTCCACCGGTCCTAATTATTAAATCCAAATCGAAAGGAATCCATAAATATTTTGAGAAGCTTACTTCGTCTAAATCTGAAATACTTATCGCTTGTTCTCTCACTCTTCGCATGGCGTTTAAAAGTTCGGCCCTACCTCCATACCCTAAACAAACGTAAACTTGGTGCTCGGAATAATCAGATGTTGCTTCTCTAAGAGAAGAAATCTCTTCTTTAAAATTATTCAAAATCTGCTCTTCTCCAATAAGTTCCACACGTACTTTATACTTGTGTATTTTCTCATTTTCACTCAGCATTTTCAAGTATTTTTTATATAACTCGAAAAGAATCTCAAGTTCTTTTTGATTCCTGTTAACATTTTCCGTAGAGAGAGCGTAAATAACTGCCTTGCGTATTCCTTTTTCCAAACACCAATCAAATACTTCTTCTGCTTTTTGAAACCCGAGCTCATAAGCTTGGTTTAAAGTCAAATTATTCTTCTTTGCATATCTTCTATTTCCATCTGGGATAAACCCTATAGCATCGGGTATTAGCATACGATAAAATTATATTTACACTTTCTATATAAGGTTTATGCATGGCATCTCTGAAGTGATTTCATATGTATTGGTAATCGCGATAATAGTAACTTTAACGATGACTGCTTATTATTGGGCAGTACCAAGTGTTGTTGGTTTAGGCGAGGGGGCTAAAGTTCAAACTCTTTGGAATCAAATGAAAGCGCTTGATTCTTTCATTCAAGAAACAGCGCATGGAGATATAGGGTTTAAACAAACATTTCATTTCCAAATGCCAAAAGACAGCTTTATAAAAATAGATGAGAATCTTAGTGGAATCTTGTTTTTCTTTCGCCAAGAGAGCGGAATCGTTGGTTTCGTGAATATCACAGGTGGAAATTGCTCTAATGAATCCGAAGATATCATATTTGAGCCAATGTTTAAGCTAAACTTGGCAAGAGAAAATAATTTTTCCAGAGTATTTAAAGGGTCTTCTGGACCAGGGCCAGGAATTGTAGAATTCTTAATTTGCTACCCAGATATCGAAATTAAATGGAGTGGCGGATGCTCCAGTGTTTCTTCATCTCCAACAACATTAATCAATGCTAAAAAAGTAAATTATTCTACAAAACCAGTGGTTGAACTGGAGGTTTGTGGATGATAAGCCCAATTTCTGTTACGTTCAAAGTTGCTATTTTAAGTGTTCTTTTTGTCACAATTTATTTTTCGATAAATAGTTATGTAAACCTCCAAAAAGATAATATGATGTTTGGAAAGATAAAAGAAATTGCAGAATATTCTTCTCATAAAATTGATTTGGCCATACATGCCGCTTGGAATGGAATAAACTATTCAGAAACATTTTATTTGCCGTATTTGGATAGAATTTATGCCTTGGAGGCAAATTGTTCTGGAATTTCCATCCTTGAATACATCCGAAAATATTTTGAACCAAAATTATTTAATTGTACGTATGTAAACATTTCTGGAAAAATATTTCCTGGTCGAAATTGCATCGAAAGTTATAAAATAAATGAAACTTTTATCAACGTGAAAGTCTATGCCTGCTGAAGAAGATAAAAGGAAAAAGGAATTGAGGGAAATTTTAGCAAAGTTGGAAGGCGAGAAAAAAGAATTCATAGAGGAATTTAAACCGGTTGGAGAATTAACTTTGCCTGAAAAAGTAGAAAGTTTTGAGATTCCAAAAGAAGCATTAACTATTAGTTCTGACTGGGAGCCTCCAAAAATTGCTGAAGTTGATGAAAGATACACGGTTATTGAACCATATACTTTTGTATCTATAAAATGGGATAAAGACGCAAATGAATTAAAATACTTAGTTGCTGAACCTCCTTTAAGTGAAGCAGAGAAAAAGAAGTATGAATTTATAAAGAAATTTGTAGTTGATGTTTTAGATTTAAACATTTCTGAAATAAGAAATTTGGATGAGATTAAAAATTATTTAAGGAGAAAAGTAGACGATTTGATTGCTGATTATGAAATTGTGTATACTGAATCGGAATACAATAAAATCATGTATTATATTGCTCGAGACTTTATTGGTTTTGGTAAAATAGAACCTTTGATGCAAGATGCTCAAATAGAAGATATTTCTTGCGATGGGGTTGGAATACCAGTATTCGTATATCATAGGAAATATGGTTCTTTAAAGACAAATATTGTGTTCGAAGATGCGGAAGAATTAAATCATTTTATCTCAAAATTAGCTCAAAGATGTGGAAGGCATATAAGTGTTGCTGAACCTTTGTTGGATGGAGCTCTTCCAGACGGGTCAAGACTTCAAGCTACTTTATCTGTTGGCAAAGATATTGCTATGAAAGGATCAACGTTTACTATCAGAAAGTTTACAAAAGATCCATTAACAATCGTAGATTTTATAAAATTTGGTACGATTCCTCCACTTATAGCAGCATACCTCTGGATGGCAATAGAATTTAGAAATTCGATATTAATTTCTGGAGGAACAGCTACTGGAAAAACCTCTTGTTTAAATGCTTTAAGTTTATTCATACATCCTGAGACGAAAATTATATCCATAGAAGATACTCCGGAAATAAATTTGCCACATGTACATTGGGTTGCAAAAGTTGCAAGAGCAGGTTATGGAGCCGAAAAGGAAGGAAAAAAATTTGGGGAAGTTTCAATGTTTGATCTTTTAAAAGCTGCGTTAAGAGAAAGACCAGAAGTATTAATTGTTGGGGAAGTTAGAGGGGCAGAAGCTTATGTTCTTTTCCAGGGGATGGCCACTGGGCATCAAGGTTTAGCAACAATACATGCTGAAAGCGTAGATGCTGTAATGAACCGTTTAACTACTCCGCCTATACAATTACCGCCTGGACTTCTGCAGCATTTAAATTTAGTATTAATATTAACCTTTGCGAGAATAAAAGGAATGGAAGTTAGAAGAATAAAGGAAATTGTTGAAATCGTTGGATTTAAAGAAGGAAAATTAGAAACGAATACTTTAATTAAATGGGTTCCTTCAAAAGACGAATACGAATTTGCATCAAGAAAAAGCTATCTATTGAATAAAATCTCTACGGAAAAAGGGATAAGTCACGAAAGTATATGGAGTGAATTAAATCGTAGGGTTTTGGTGTTAGATTGGATGCGTAAAAATAATATAAGGAACTATAAAGAAGTAGGAAATATAATCTCGATGTATTATAAAAATCCGGTTGAAATTTTAAAGAAGATTCATGGTGCTTAAATGGCGATGATATTTTTATCTCCAACGTATAGACTTTTAGCATATAAAACTTGTAAACGTCTTAATCTACTAAGGCCCACATTTTTAGAAGTTTTTAAACCAATTGAAAGCTCATTGAAAAAAGCACGACTCTACATCTCTTTAGAAGAATATTTTTCAACATGCTTCTTGACAACGATGTATCTAGGGTTACTTAGTTTTCCATTTCTCGTTCTGTTTTTCAATATGTATTTAATGTTTAATTTATTTTTGAGTATTATCTTTGGGGTTATTTCTTCTCTACTTATCTCCGCCTTGACATTTGTCTTATTTTATGTATACCCGGATTATGTTGTTGGTGAACTTAGACGAAATATAGAAAGAAATCTGCCATACGCTGTAGCGCATTTAGCTACGATGGCTGGAACCGGAGTTTCTATCAGCAGTGGACTGAAAATTTTAGGAAATTTTAAAGAATACGGAGCTGTAGCGCAAGAGGCGCGGAGGATAGCAAGAAATATAGAAGTATTTGGATATGATCCGTTAACAGCTCTTAGTGAAAGCGCTAGCGAGACTCCTTCTCAAAACTTTAAAGATGTCTTGTGGGGAATCGTAACAGTAACTAGAACAGGAGGGGATGTGAGACAGTACCTTTTGCAAAAGTCGAAAACTCTTATGGAACAACAAAAGAATTTGGAAGAAGAATACGTGAACACACTATCTTTATTCTCGGAAATATATACAACAATATTTGTAGCTGGACCCATAATGGCTGCGATTATGTTGGTAGTTATGGGGTCTATTGGTTCTTTACCTTTGCCTTCAGATTTATTATTTCAAATAATGATATATGTCATGATTCCGCTTGCATCTATAGGATTCATAGTTTTGATAGATAGTTCAAAACCGACAGGATTGGCGTGAGAGAGATATGAAAAAATCTAAAAGAATAAGGATTCCGTGGAAAAAAATTCCGTTCTTAGAAAAGGAAGGAAAATTAATAATCTTAAGTTATCTTGGAGGAATAATATTTTTGTTAGACTTCATTTTTTTCTATGAATCTTCAATCTTTATGAACCTAGCAATATTTTCAATAATTTTGATTATTTTTCCAATATTTTTAAGCAGGTATATAAAATACTCACAAGAAAAAGAAATGGAGTTGTATTTTTCAGATTTCTTAAGAGATGTTTCAGAAAGTATACGAGCTGGTGTACCTTTACCAAGAGCAATTGAAAACGCATCTAAAGGAGCGTATGGAGTATTAGCTCAAAGAATGAAATACGTGTCTGCTCAAATATCGTGGGGGCTACCTTTTGAAGTCGCGATTCAAAAATTTGCAGACGGGGTAGAAAGTAAACTTTTGAAGCAAGCTTGTGCAATTATAATCGAAAGTTTTAAATCAGGAGGAGAAATTGCAGATATTTTTGAAACGATATCGGTAGACATACGTGAAATTAAAAGAATTCAAAGCGAGAGAAAGAGTAAACTCCAAATATTTACAATTTCTATGTATGCGATTTTCTTTTTATTCCTATTCATAATGTTAATTTTAATTAAAACATTTATTCCATCGACACCTGAATTAAATAAAGCGGCAGTAGCCTTTGGAGGAACCTCATCTAAAATGACCGAGGAGGATTATAAAACGATATTTTTACACCTTTGTTTAATCCAAGCTTTCTTTGCAGGAATCATCGCTGGTATGATGGGAGAAGGAAGTCCTATTGCTGGATTTAAGCATTCTATTGCCATGATACTTATTTCTCTAATTTGCTTCCAACTTTTCTTACAACCGGAAGCATTTCAAAATCGAGTAGCAGAAACTATTACCAAAATACCTTTCTCTCTAGCAGGTATTAAATCTGAAGCAACCGCGTTTACAATTTATACAAGTCTAACATCAGGAGACGTGGCATCTATAGCAAGAGAAATTGCAAAAAGTAAAAAGATTACTGGGTATGAAAGTCTAACTGGGGCTAACATCGTCTTTGAAGCTCAACCAACTTGTACTCCTTGCGTTAAAGGAGACTTAATAGTTACTGAATATGCCATATACGTTAAAAAGCCGTCAAGAATTACATACACTGTAATTAGTACTGGGCAAGGATATAAGATTCTAATTGGTGGCGCGACATGAAAGGAACTCTTGATTTTGATTTTATGATGTCTTTGCTTCTTTTTCTAACTATTTATTTTTCAGTTTATTTATTCTTGCCCGATTTAATGCAAGATGTACTTTCTACAAAAGACTACAGACAAAGTATCGTAAGTAACATCGCAGAATATATAATATCTCAACCTGGATTTCCTGAAAACTGGACAAATATATCGGATGCAGAACTTTTTGGGTTAGCAGTTTCTGGTGAAAGAAACATAATATCTCTTGAAAAAGCTAAAGCATTACACAATCAACCTTGTGATCTTATAAAAACTCCTTTGGAGTTTAAAGTAAAAGTAAAAGTTGTTGCTGGAAATACGGAATTTTCATGTGAAGGGTATCAAAATTTCACAAGAATAAGAAGAAATGTTTTCATATTCGATGGCGAGAATTATACGCAAGGAGTAGTTGAAGTATATGTTGATTAAATCGAAAGCTCAAGTTTATTTTTTAGAAGCTTTTATTGCAACAGTCCTTCTGTTTTCTGGAATCTCAAGCATTTATTTTTATGTAAGCGCTAAATACAGAGACTTTGAAAACTCGAAAAAAATGTATGAAATCGCATCAGATTTTGCTTTTTCCTTATGTAATAATGGAGATTTTAGAGAAAACTTAAGTAATGAAAGCTACACTATCCCTGAAATTAACTTTTCAGATGAAATTGGCTACAGAATAGAGATATATAATGATTCTGGAAATTATGGTTTGAGAAATTTGGTTTCAAGCTTTGGCCAAGAACCAACATCCAAGACTGTTATAACTTTGTCTTGTATAATCGTTGGATCCTCGAGGTTAAAGAATGCTATTTGCGATTATGAAGGATCAAACTGTTCTGAAGAGCTTTATTATTCTGATGACATTAGAGTTAACGTTTCTTCTGGAGAAAACATAACAATAACTTTTTCATCCGTCCAAAACCCAGACAAAATATTGCTAATTTTAGAAGGGAACCAAAATTCCGGAGTAACCAACGTATATAATTCTTCTGGAGAGTTGATTGCAAGCTATTCCTTTAGCCAAATCGATGAATCTGTAAGTTTTGACTTAACTGGAAAAGTGACCGATAACTGGTTAAGAATTTCCCCTACAGGAGACGCAAGTTACGATTATGCGAAAATAGAAATTGGAAAATATAACCCAAAAAAAATAGTTGTTAAAACTTGGTGGAAAAAATGAAAGGTCAATTTTACATCTTGGCAGCAGTGATAATATGTTTTGCAATTGCTTCAATGCAAGTTGCCGTAGTTCAACTAGACTTAGAAATTAAGAAAAACTTTGAAAAACCAATAAAAGTGCACATTTTGGAAAATTACTATCATGAGCTAAATTATACTTACAGGATAAATCCAAGCTTTAATGAGACTACAAAAAATATTTTTAAAGAGTATGTTAAAGAGAAAAATTTCGAGAAAGAAATAAACATAAGTTGAGAGAATGGAAATTGCGGACACTACTTGGAAAAGATTTAGAGGTTTAATGTTTAGAAAAAAATGTAAAGAGATACTTTTTATTTTACCTAAAAAAAGCAGAGTTTTAGCAAGCATTCATTCTTTTTTCGTATTTTTTAATTTTGACGTGGTTTGGCTGGATGAAAAAATGCGTGTGGTTGACCTAAAAGAAAACATAAAGCCTTTTTGTATAAATATAACCCCGAAAAAACCAGCAAAGTATATTTTAGAGATGCCTGCAGGAGAGATAAAAAAGCGAAATTTGAAACCTGGAAAGAACTTAAGATGGTTAAAAAAAGTTTTAGAAAAACATTGTGAAGAAAAAGCATGCATTTAAATTTCGACCCAAATAAATGCGTAAAATGTGAGCAATGTCTTAAAATATGTCCTGCTTTAAAAGAGCATGATAAAAAGTATGATATTCTTTTTTGCGATAATTGCGGTAAATGTGCCGAAATTTGCCCTAAAAATGCGATAATAAAAGTGCATGGAATTTTTAAGATAGATCAAGAAAAGTGCGATAATTGCGGAATATGCGTTAACGTGTGCCCAAAAAAAGCAATAATTAAATCCCCGATTAGAAAGTGTGATTTATGCCTTGACTTGCCAGAACCTCTTTGTATAAAATCATGTACGTATGGGGCGATAAGTTTAGGATTAAACAAAGAAGAAAAGAATTTTTTTGATGAAGTAATTGGTTGGGAAAAGAGAGAATTGCTTGGGGAAGACATTTATAAGCTTGAGTTGGAGGAAATTAATTTTTTTGAAGCAAAATTAATATCGAGCGTATTAAAAAAATTTAGGGAAAAAGAATTTGGGGAAGAGGAAATTTCGAGACTTATTGAAGAATATTGTGTGCTTGAAAAGATGATTATAAGCGAGGAAAAAAAGAGAAAGATATATAGAATTTTGAAAAGTGAAATATTTGGGTTAAGTGTCTTAGATAATTTTTTAAAAGATTTAAAAATAGAAGAGATTGCAATACTTGGGGAAAATGAACCTGTTTTTGTATTCCTTAAAGGTGAGGGATGGAAGAAAACAGAAGTTGTGTTTAAAACAGAAGAAAAACTTTTAAACATAGCAAACAGAATTGCGAAAAAATTGAATAGGAGATTAACTCTTCAAACTCCTTGTGTTTCTGGATTCCTTCCTTTTGCAAGAGTGCAAATTGTAGCAAAACCAGTGTGTGAAAAAATATCAATCTGCATAAGGAAATTTAATGAAAAACCCTTTACTCCTGCGGATTTAATAAAAAACGGGACGATTTCTGCTGAAGCTTTGGCTTTTTTAAAAATGGGTATGGAAAACGATTTGAATTTAATGGTGTGCGGAAACACGGGTTCTGGGAAAACATCTTTTTTAAACATGCTTTTTACGTTCGTCCCAAAAGATGAGAGAATTCTAATAATAGAAGAGACTCCTGAAATTGTTGTACCTCATGAGAATTTAGTTAGGCTTGTTGTTCAGGAAAACGTAAATATGAAAATGAATGAATTGATAGACGCAAGTTTAAGGATGAGGCCAGACAGGGTCATAGTTGGAGAAATAAGAAATTTTGAAGAGTGTAGAAGTTTCATAAATACTTTGCTTGCAGGCCAAGGAAAAAGTTCTTATGCAACTTTTCATGCTCAAAATGCCTTTGAAGCATTAACTAGAATGAAAAGTTTTGGGATTCCACTCACCGATTTGGTCGCTTTAGATGCTATTGTAACTTTGAAAAGATGGACTAAAGATGGAAAGATAGTTCGAAGGGTTGTAGAAATAGCTTCTGTGAAAAAAGATTATGAAAAGATTGGCTTGGCGCAAATATTCATTTATGATCCAAAAAAAGACAAACTTGTGTTTAAAGAAAAGAAATGTTCTGCTGTATCTAAAATACTATTTCAAAATTGTATGGATTTGGAAGATTTGGAGAAAAAGATTGGTGCGGAGGCTAGGGAACTTGAAAAAATGGCCTTTTAGAGTTTTTATTTGGCTTTCTGAAAAATTGGATAAAAAAAGTTTGGAAAAATTGGGAAAGGATTTGGAGCAAGCAGGGATTGAAAAAACGGCTGAGGAATGGTTTAGCTTGTGTTTTTTTGTTGCTTTCATCGCGATGGCATTCTTTCTTTGTACTTTGAAATTTAATAGTTTTTACTTGCCTTGCTCATTATTGGCTTTTGCTTTTTGTTTCTACGTTACAAAAAGTTATCCTGGGATTAAGAAAAAAATGAAGATAAAAACTTTGGAAAAGGAAATGCCTCACGCTTTAAGACTTTTTTCGTTATATTTGGACTTAGGGTTAAGTTTTGAAAAAATTTTGGACAGAATACCTGGAGAGATTGGAAAAGAATTTTTAAAAATTAAGAGAAAGTTGGAGGCTGGAGCTGGAATTAGAGAAGCTTTTGAGACTTTGGAAAAGTATGATTCTGATTTTTTGAAAAAAAGCGCATATCTTTTAATCTTAACTTATAATTCAGGGATAAAATCAGAAGCATTAAAGAAAACTGGAGAAGAACAAACAAAAATTCTTCAAGCAAAACTTCAAGAGTATAACCATAAACTTGTTTTCTATTCTTTAATACTAATAAGTACTTCTGCAATAATCCCTGCCTTTTTCCAAGCATTTGCAGTCGTTGGAGGCGTAATAGGTTTTCAATTAGATTCTTTTTCTGCATTCTTGATTCCTGCAGTTATATTCCCTGTTTTAAATTTATTGGTGATGTCGATTGCAATTTATGGAAACCCTTAAAGAAATTGGGAAGATAGAAAAATTGGAAAAAGAACTTGTTGGTACATTGTATGCTGCAGCTGCACTTTCAACTTTTTTGCCTTTTGAAGATGTTTTAAAGAATTTGGGGAAGGAAGGGGAGATTGGAAAAGAATTTAACAAAGCTTTTATCAGAGTTTCGAAAGGAGAATCGGTAGATAAAGCTCTAATGCAAATCAGGGAAGAAACTAAGTCTGAATATTTTAAAAGAGCTCTTGACATCTTAATATCTGGATATTCAACTGGGGCAGACATTTCAAAAGCATTGAAAAGTTGTGCTGATGAAATTTCAGAGTATATAAAAATCCAAAATCAAAGAAAAAGCATTTTAACTATTGAAAAGCTAACTTTGCTTGCTGGATGCATTTTAGTTCCAACCATACTTGGTTTAATGCTCTCAATCGTATCTCAACTTGATTTTTCCGGACTAGACGATTTCTCAATTTCTGAAGGGGTTATAGAAAATATAGTACTTGGAAATAGAATTTATTTAGGATTTTATGCAGTTATAACCTCGGCCTTTTTAAGCTTTATCGATGGAAGAAAGAATAAGTTTTTAATTTATTTGATATTTTTGGTCCCAATAACTCAAATAATATTTTCTTTAGCCCAAACAATAAAAGTTTAAGTAAAAGTTTTTAAATAAATCCCTTTTAATTAATTATGCTTTTAGAGATAAAATTAATAAAAAAAGTTAACTTGGAAGGACACACTCTTGTCGCTGCTTTTCCAGGAGTTGGGTTAGTTTCTACTTTGGCTACAGGACATATGGTTGATGAGAGAAAAATGGAATACGTTGGTTTCTTGGAAATCGAAGGGATTACAAATTATGTTGGGATATATGAAGGAAAACCTTTGCCTTCAATAAGAATTTATCATGATCCCAAAGAGAAACTATGCGTACTTTTATCTGAACAATCGATCCCAATTAATTACTCTGAAGTTTTAGCAAATAAAATCGTGGAGTTTTGTCAAAAAAATAAGATTAAAGAAGTTTTACTTTTATCTGGAATGAGTTCTGAAGGGGATAGAATTTTCGGAGTTGCAACAAATGAAGAATTAAAGAAAGAATTAAAGAAGATTAATGTGGATATAATTTCAGAAGGCATAATTACTGGTTTTGTTGGTGTACTGCTTTTAAAACTTAGTTTGGCAAATTTAAAGGCTTTAAATCTAATAATTGAAAGTCACTCCGAATATCCTGCAGATCCGAGAGGGGCTGCAAAACTTTTGAAAAAAGCAGGAGAATATTTAGGAATTCAATTTAATATTAAAGCTTTAGAGCAAGCTGAAGCAGAAATTGAACAAAAAATAAAAATGTTACAGAAAATGAAGGTTAGAAAAGAACCAAAAGAAGAACTTATTCCTTCAATGTACGGGTGAAAAAATGTTTGCCTTGTTTGCGATATCTTGGCCTGAAATGCAAGATTTAAGAAGATTAAAAATTAAAACATTTGAGCTAACGTGTACGGACCATGTAATAACTTCTCAGAAAATAAAGAAAGGGGATTCGATATTTATAACAAACGTAAGCAAAGCAGACATTTCAAAAGGAACCGAGGGAATAATAGGTCAAGTTGTTAATGTAAAAACCGATTATTGGAGAACCGTCCCTGAAGAGTTTGATGAAAAAGAAGTTTTAACAACAAGAATCCAAATAAAATACATAAACGTAGGGATAGTAAAGAAATTTAAGGATTTGGGTCCTGGTTTTGGAATAGAAGTAGAGGTCGAACCTTTCTACGTATTAGAATGAATTTATTCTTTTTTCATTATAACTTCTTTTTTACAGTGCGGGCAAGAATAAAAAATCAAATTTCCTCTTGTTTTAACGGTTAAAGCACAGTTTGAACAGAAAGGTTTTCCACAATAAGGACAATAAATTATAGTGGAAGTTATTGCATGGCAGTTTGGACATCTAGGAGTTTTTTCTTTTTCTATTTTTTCTTCAGAAACTAAACCAGCAAGGTCTTCTAAAGTCTTCATTTCTTCAGACTCAAAAGAAATACCTAAATCTTCCAAAGTAACTGAAGGTAGATCTGAAACGGTTAAAGATGAAGGCTCTTCATAAGATATGCTTCTCTTAGCCTCTTCCAACATCGATTCTTTCTTTAATTCTTCTCTTTTTCTCATGTATCTTTCTCTTCCACGCGGCCTTACTTCTTCAACCGGTTTTGGAACCTCTAACGGTTTTTCTTCAACCTTTTCAATTTTCTTTTTCTTTAAAACATCAAGCAAAGCAGCATATTTTTCCTCAATTTTTATTTCTTCTTTCACTCCTTCCGGTTTCTTTTCTTCCTTTAATTCTTCATGTTTTTCCTCAGCCTTAATTTTTTCAAGTTCTTCTTCCAATCTTTCTTCTTTAGGAGTTTTAGGTGCTTCAGCAGGCGCTATTCTTGCTTGAGGGATAGCAACGCGCACAACGTTTGGGGCAAAAAAGATTACTTTAAAATAAGCCAAACCTATTGAGACGAAAGTAAAAACAAGCATTAAGACCGGGAGAAGAATCTGGCCCAAAAGAAGGCTGACCAAAGCACTTACAACAAAAACCCCTGTTCCCAAGATTATTGAAAAGCCAGTTTTATGTTCCTTTGACGTTGCTCTTATTTCTGGAAAAGCAAATCTGAGAATAAAATAACCGAAACTTGTACTTCCTAGTAAGAAAAATGCATAAGCTGAGTACCAAAAAATATCAAACATGCATGTAATAACAAAATGTATATATATTAAATTATCTTTTTTAAAAACATGGATCCACTTTCATACTTAGGGTTAACAATCTTGCTTTTTGGTTTTAATCCTTTAACTTTTCCAACTGTCGTACTTTTAACTGGAATCTTCTCTTGGGTAATAGCGATAATGTGTGCAGAATTAGGGAAAAATATAAAAAATAAAATTTTAAAAAACGTTTTATTAACTTTTATCGGAGTTGCAATTGGAGCAATAATCTTAAGAATATATTATGCACTATTTTACGGATTTTCTTTAGAAGCTTCCTTCATACCTGCACTCATAATTTGTTCTCTCATATGCTTGCCTTTCACGTTTCTTGGTTCTTGGGTTTATTCGAAAATAGAGTGGAAAATAAATAGAATATTAAAGATTTTGCTTGTTTGTCTCTTTGTAAGTTTAATTTTTTGGGCTGTTTTTGCAATATTTTTAAAAATCTTGCTGCAGTTAATATTAATTGATATGGGTTTGGGATAATGAAAAAATACATTTTGTTGATGTTTCTTATTGGAATATGTTTTGCGCAGAGCAAAAGTGCGATGGATTTATTAGTTGAAGATATCTGCTTTAATGATTCTGATAACATATATTGCCCTGAATTAGGCAATATAACTGTAAGCGTTGAGTTGAATTCTGTAACTTGTACAAAAATTGAAGGATCAGAGATTGGGTGCGTAGCAGAAGGTAAAATATTAGAACCTACGGAAATTTCTTGGAATTTTTTGGTTAAGTCTCTTAAAGCTAACAAAACTTCGAGAGAAAGTTTTACGATTCCGGCTTCAGACATCGATGAGTTTTATCTTGCTCCAGAATTAGTAGACTTTAAAAAATGCAAGATTCTTGAAAGAGAGGAAAATGCTACAAGTTATAATTGTAGTTATATGACTGGGGGGAAATTCGTTGGTTTATTCGATGGCTATGATTTAATTTTATACGAGGAAATAAAAGGAGGATTTCTCACTGAAAATATAATTGCGATAGTAATATTAAGTGCAATAATTACTGGATTAATCGTGGTGTGGAGGTTTAAGAGAAGTACTAAAAAGGTTGGAAGATATGCGAGATAAATTAATAGCGATTTTGTTTTTTGGAATATTATTTTTCTCAACGTTAGAACCGATAAGTTTTGCAATTTCAAAAGAGATTAATATTACTTCGATGTATAAAATAAAAAATGTACAAAATTGTGAAAAGGAAGTTGAGATTGTCACATTGAATGCGAGCGAATATGAAAGGCTTTTGAATAATTCGATAACTATTGACTTTTATGGAAATACGGAAGCTCAAAAAAGAGCAGATACATATAATAAAGCAGGCGTTTCTCCTGATTCTTCTGTAAATAATGTAAAGGACTTATTTATTCTTGGTCCTGGAGGAAAGCCAATACTCCTTTTTGATACTCTTCAACATAAGATAGTTCCTGCTGGGTCTCAATGTTACCTTACTGATGCTTTTTATAGGGGAGCAATAAGCTTTGCTGGAAAAATAGATTGGAATACAAGAATCTGTTCTGAAATTCATGACCCTGCTTGTGAAAATGGATACTTAAGTGAAGCTCAGAAAGAAACAAATGCTCAGAATTATGGAAAAATCCAAGCATTGCTAAACGCAATAGAAAAGAATTCAGAACAAGATTTGGAGAGAGCATGGAGTGAAAGCGGGTGGAAAGAACAGTATAAAGAAATATATGAAGAAAGCATGAATGCTATAAAAGGAGGGGAAAAAGATAAAGCTGCAATGGCAATAATGGATTTATCGACAAAAATAATGGACATACAACAAACAGGAAGGATGAACATAATTGAAAGCAATAGAACAACTGGACTTCTTTCTCAAATGGATTTTGGATTTTTGATACCAAAAACTCTATTAGCTTATACTCATTTCCTTGCTGGAAAAGCAGGGTTGGAAGAATATGCTGAAATTGCTGGATGGGTAAGCACTGCTGTTGGGTTTGCCTCTTTGAAAGGAGGGATGAAAAAGGGGACGACTGTTACAAAGTCTGGTATTGCAGCACAGGCTAAAAAGTACATGGAGATTAGTGAAAAAGTAAAAGGATTGAAAGAACTTGAAGGATCGGGGAAGTTGGGGCGGATTGGTAAATGGAGGCTTTCCAGGTTGGAAAAAGAAATGACGAGTTTGGAAGAAGAGCTTAAAAATAATGATAAGCTTATGGAAAAGGCTTTTGTAGAGTATTCAGGAATAAAAACACTAACAGAAAAAGAATTAGGGCTATCTGAAAAAGAACTACAAGAGCTTATAAAAGAAGGAAAGATGCCAAAGGATATGAAAAATGCTATAGAAAATGGACTCGTAGGAGAATATGAGAAAGAATTTTGTGTTAAAGAAGGTTGCTTGGACAAAATACAAGGTTATATATCGGAACTGAAAAACTCTGAGGGTGGGTTGGTGAAGGACCCTAGACTCAAATTTGTTAGAAAAATAATTGAGCAACCATCGGATGAAGAGATAAAACTCATTGCTGAAGGGAGATCTAAAATTTCTATAGGAAAGAAAACTATCGATTTGAGCAGGTATCTAGAAGTTGAAAAAGGTACGAAAAAGGGTATAATCATTAAAGCTGAGGAAGGTCTTTACAGAGCTGGGGTGACGTTCCTGATAAATGGAGGTAGGTATGTGCTAAACGCTTTAACTCTGGCGCATGCTCAAGCTTTGATGCACAGAGCTGCAATGTTGCTTGTTGGAGCTTGGGCTCTTACCCAAGAACCAAAAGGAGAAATA
Source organism: archaeon (assembly GCA_038874115.1). GTDB lineage: Archaea > B1Sed10-29 > B1Sed10-29 > B1Sed10-29 > JAVZDC01 > JAVZDC01. The sequence continues at coordinate 168,961 of JAVZDC010000002.1, read as the reverse complement.
TTAGTTCATGCTTTAGAATTTGAGTTAACTCCTACTCGAAAACTCATAAATCAATCTTCATATCTTGACATCGTTGTAACAAAACTAAAATATGCTGCCGAAGATGGAATTGAAGGAGAAGATTTCAGACCTCCAAGTGCTTGGATAAAATCCACTAACCTTGTATTTGGTATTGAATGGAAAGATATACCATTAATTGCACAAAAGGTACAAAGTGGAAAGCAATCTTATGTTTTTATAGCAGACCAAGAACAAGGACTTACAACTGCTTTAACTTCTGCAAGACCACTTAATGTTTTCGGAATAACAGAAGCAAGCCCGGGAAAAATAATGTTCGCTACCGTAGGAAATCCGTTAGAAACAGCTTATTATTTGTATGAACATCCATCGAGCTTATTCTATTTTGGAAAAACGTTTGTCTCAAGTATTGGGATGGATATCACGAATGTAAACATGAGTGGTTGGGCCCCATCAACAGAAGATTGGGCTCAATTACCTGCTTCGAAAGTGGCTGCACAAATGCCTAACTGGGGGGATGTTGGAAAATCGATTCTTTTAACCTCTTTTATAGTCCCACTACCTACCTTTGGAGGAATCACTCCTGCATCAAGAGCACTTGTCGCTATCGCTATTGCCGCTGGTCTACAACAACAAGGTAGAGTTATGCAAGAAATATCAGAACATATGAAAGAAGTTAGATGGGCGCCAATCTCTGATCCATTGGCAGCATACGCATCTGGAGAAGATTGTGAAAAAACTCTTGTGGATGTTGAAGGAAAAGTAGATGAGAAGTTCGGATGGTACTATGCGGCCATTATAGCTGACCTTGCTGCGACAAGCGTAGATACGGTAGCTACGTACAGTGGAGTCGGAGCTATAGTGAAACCTGCTACAACAATTGCATCAATAGCTACTAGTCTATGGTCTTATGAAGCCCAAAGACAATATGAAGAAGCAAAAGCAGAAGGATTAGAACGCTTAAAAAGATGTAAAGAAACTAAGTTTTCTCTTTTAGCATTCCAACAAGTTGACAGAGGAGAATTGAAGGAAGAGGCTGATGACTTAACAGCTCAATTATCTTCACAACTTAAACCTGCAGTACAAAGTTTAGGAACTTTACTCCAAGGCTTTGCACCAGAAGCGGCAAATAAAATATCTGAGATTGTGAGCGCATCTACTTATACTCAAATTTTAAACATTCAAGGAAAAATAAACCCTCCAAACAACATGAATTATTTCATGCCTGAAATCTATCAATTCCACTTTGATCCAGACACAATATTTGACTTCAATACTGGCGAAGACTGCCCAATACAATTTTGCCAACAAGTAGAAGAAGGGAAATTCAAATGCATAGAAGGAAAAGGATATTACCTTTATGATGAAAAGGGTAATTTGATCCTTGAAGGGCCAGAGTTATTAGGATTAAGATGGCACAACGATCGAGGATATTTAGGATTACCACTCCAAGTAATAAACGTATTCATGAAAGATGATACATTATTCAAAATACGTTCTGATGATACTGTAACTATCGAGAATGATTGCGTTAAAAATGCTATTTTGAAATTGTTTGGAGGAGTAAACGCAAAAGAAGCATACAAAGAAAAAATAATTAAAAACGCCTTTGGAGGATTCCAATTCATAAACACAAAAGAAGGGTACATTTGGAAAGAAAAAGATGGATTTTATGTTAGATTTTTGAAAGAATCAAAATGTGGAGAAGAAGTTCACGGGCTTGGAAAAGTATTGTCTGTTGGCCAAGAAATAACTGTTTATAGGAATGGAAGCATACAAGCAGGTTCTTGTTTATTTACTATGGACTCTAGAAGCTATATTGAGTTTGAAAACGAGAAAACAGTAATCGGCAGGGCAAAAGAAGAATCTAAAACATATGGAAGGAATGTAATGCACTTATTCTTCTATGATTTATACGTTGATGAAAGCACAAACTTTGAGAATTGGAGAATTACAGATCCTTGCGAAACTGATGGGTTAAAAGGATTTAAACTTGTAGCTGAAACAAGAGACCCGGATGAAAGAGCTCAACTGCAAGCATTGTTGGAAGAAATGTGCTTTGACAGGATTGTTTCATTAGACAAAAACGAATCTATTTACATAAAAGATAATCAATTATGCTGGAACAAAGAAGGCAAAGAAGAATGTCATGATATAAAAGAGATAAAAGATGGGGTAATAAAATTTGACGATGGGATGGAATTAAAAGTTAAAACTGGACCAAACGGAGAACCAGTTGTAGAAATTTCAAAAGACGGAAAGCCTGTTAGTTCATTCCCAGTATGGTTGTTTGGAAGCCCGCAAGGGTCCATAATATTCAATGCTGAATCAGGAAAAATATCGATTAGTAATGAATTCCCACTTAACTTAAACCCAAGTTTCCAGACTCTTGGAGGCGGTTGGGCTGGGGGAGGAATAATACCTATGCAAAACTTCTTAGGCACGAGTAGAGTAGCTGGCGGTGGGCCAACAAAACCTTCTGAAAAACCAAGCATCTTGGCTCAGTTACCAAGCGTTCCTGAAGGGATAGAATTCTTACCTTTCCTGATTGCAGTAATTTTAGGAATTCTTATAATAAGAAAAAGATTCTCAGCGCAAAACCTTCAAAGTTAAAGTATAAGATTTAAGACCTTTAGAAATTCCGGTGGAATAAGCAATTACTTGATTTCTTTCTTTGCTTTCTTCGCAAGTAGCCTCACTTCCGGAAACGTATATCTTGCACCCATTTTCCCTTATTTCCAAAACAAAACAATCACTTGGACTTGAAGCATTCAAAAGTTCTAAAATAGGTTTTGCTTTTTCATGATCGTTTGGATCATAAGTAACCTTTGTCAAACCAAAATAATCTTTCAAATAATTGCAACTTTGTTCTTCTTTCCCCAATTTTTCTTCAAATTTTAACCAAAAAAAGTTTCCAGAATCATCTTTTAAATAATGTAACGCTACAAAAACGTTTGAGAGATAATCATAATTATACGTGAAAGCTACTTGATTTTGTGTATCCGCAGCATAGTTTGCAGCCACGAAAAGTAATAAGTAAGCTGCTCCAGCTGCTAAAAACATAAAGAAAAGAGCGTCGAAAAGAGCTGCTTGGGCTTTATTCATTCATTCACCAAACGCAAATTGTCAATATATCTGGAACTATTTCTGTTTGACCTTGATTATATCTTGCAACAAAGTATGTAAGATAAAATGCTTTTTCTCCACAAACCATTTGACTTCTTGTATCTTTATAAGAAAGATTAAACTGTAAAGCTCTTGTAGTTGCAATTCTCTGTGCATCTTTCCGTAAATCTTCCAAATTCTCTGGAAGAACGGTTTTTGAATTTATTGCTTTCGCAATTTCCATGGTTCCCTTAAACTTTTGAATAACAACAGTTTTTTCATTCAAAGTAGTCATTGCTATAGAAAAACCAGCAAAGAAAATTGAGAATGCTAAAACTATGGAAATTATTCCTGGAATATCATCCCCTAAAGGACCAATGTACCCTTTCATGAACCCTCACATTTTGGTTGGTCACAGGATGTCGATGACTTACATTTTTGGATTGTCAACTCTTTTTCTTTCTTAGAGATATTTAACCAAATATATTCCGATGATTGGACAGTTATCTTACAAGAATCTTGCTTATTAACCTTATATTCCTTACTTATATTAAAACCTTGAGCAACTAAATATTTTTTCGGAGATTTTTCTGTCCCCCAAGAAAGAAGAATATAGAAAACATCTTCTTTTTTCCCTATAGTTAAAGTATAAAATCTTCCTTTTTCTTGCCTTTCTTCTGGAAGAGTTTTTGGTAAATAAAACTGAGTCTGAGATTCAAGAACGTCTGCAAAAGCAATCATCTGAATTCTTTCTTTTAATTGTTCAGTAAAGAAATATGCAGAATCTGTAAATTCTTTTTCTTTCACTGAGACATAAAAAGACGTCATTAATGCGAATGCTAAAAATACGAAAAGAAGCATTATTATTTTTGAAAAAAGCCAGACAGATATTCCTCGCAAATTAACTCACTTGACTAATTATTATTTCATTATTGCTTGTCTTTTCTATAGTCAAAGTATATCTTGTAGGTTTCCATTGGCAAGGTATAGGAGAGCTCCAAGAACTGTATTCATTTTCACATACCGCTTCGTCTCCTGTTGCATTCTTGAATTTTATCGCGATTGATGTTGGAATGTTTAATGCTAAAGAATATAAAACTCCTGCTTGTCCTTCTTCACCTTGTACGGCGATCAATTGCCAACAGTTTTCTTTTCCAGTTTGTTTTAAACATGTCTCCTTGTGCCCATGAAGAATTTTTATCGCTGTCTTTTTTCCTGTGCCCTCTAAAGGAGAAAAATCTAAAGAAAGTACTCTTTTTGTACCCACAGCTCCTTGGTACACAAATTCCAACTCACTTCCAAGTTTTGAAAATGCAACTTGTAATGCTGCAGAATATTGCTTTCCAGAAAGATTTTGGTAAGTAAAATAAACCAAAACTAACACAAAGCTTAGGATTATCGTCCCTAAAAGAAGCTCAATTGGTGCAGATTCTTGTCCTTTCATGAATAAACAAGGGAAAATAAGAATTTAAAGATTAACTCTTAAAGCACCGAACATTTCCATTTCCAAAATCTATGACTTTGGAGTAACCGCTTGGGCAACAGTGCGGTTTTCCATCATCACTATAAAGGACATCTCCATGACAGCATGTTCCATAACCGGATTTAGCACTGCAAGGCGCAACGAACCTTGAACCATCAGACTCCATGCATTTTGAACCCTTTACACAGTATAAATAATCCACGATCCACCAAAAGCGCTGAATTCCCGAACCAAAACACTTGGGATTCATTTCTGTTCCTTTATCTACTTTTGGTTTAACCGTGGCATAATAATTATAATAAGTTAAAGGAATATTAACACCGTCATAATAAATCGCGGTATCGTTGTACTTTAAAACGCTGAAAGAATCATATCGAATATTGTTCTTCATCCACTCTGTAGCATGAGATATACAACAATCTTCCAAGGTGCCACTACAATCTTTAGGTTCTAACCCTAAAATATCTTGCACCACTCGGTAATAGACTCTTGGCATAGGCACACCCTCATTGGTATCGCACCCCGCCCGATCAGCCCCCATACCGGTGAGTCTCTGTGCCGCCCCCCACCATGCAACTATATTTCCGCATTCCTCTCCTTGATCCTCAGGGTATACAAGATTACTGGCACTATAGAGAATTCCGGCATTTTCTTTTCCGAAACCCGCCCATTGATCTGCTCTAACTCCTTGGTATTTGCTAATGCATTCTTTATCCGGTAAACTAGTACTCTCCTTTTTCAAAGCCTTGCCAGAAATACTTACAGTTTCCTTTCCCTTATCTTTCACACTAAAAACATAATACCCTGGATAAAAAGTATCTTGCGATTTGCCAGAAGAAGTATCTTCAATAGAATATTTGGAAACTGTTACATAGTTTGTAGAAGAAGCAAAGTCGCGGAAGTTATCTAAATTAATTTTACAATCTGCAGAAGTTATATGAACAAAATACGTTCCTTTCTTTTCCAAAGCTTTCTCAGCAAGAAAATCTGCAAACCCAGACATCGTCATTTCTTGAAAGTCAGTAAAAACAAACCCTCCTTCGGAAGGAGAAATTGTCTGGAATCCAGCGAATCCTACACTCGCCAAAACCAAAAGTAAGAAAGCATTTGAAATTATTTTCTTTGACATAATTTTCTAATGCCTAAAACTATTTAAATTTTTTCTTAGTTATAACTTAAACTTCCAGGATAAAACATACCAAATCAGAAAGTAAATAAGAATTACAATAAAAAGAGTGAGCCTGAAAAGAACATCATGAATAAAGTCTGCAAAAGGCCAGGAGAAATAATGCCCAAAAAACAAAACGACCGAGATTCTTAAAGGATTTAAGAAAAAAACAAAAGGAATAGAACAAAAGGCACCAAGAACTCGAGATTTAACAGAACGATCATCACAAGCTAAGATTATCGAACAAATCAACGCAATTTCCATATGTCCAACACATAAGTCCTTTATTTGGGCTTCGACATTATCTACAAAAATGCTTGGCTCTGGGCTTGAGAAGATTAAAACATGCGGTACACCAAAAAGAGTTAATAAAAAAGAGACGCCTTTAGCCACAAAGACTTTAAGAGGATAAAGATTTATAAAAGAGAGTAGAGTTATAAAAATAGAAAAAAATAGCAAGATTTTAAAAGTAAAAAAAGTCGCTTTCACGAATTCGGAACGAGGAATGTTAAAATGGCTGCGCATGATTTCACAATAAAAACAGAAGGAACAAAGAGGTATTTAATCATTGATTATAGAGGAAGCGAGTGGGGCCCTTCTGTTGCTGATTTTCCACAATGCATGAGGGAAGTTATAGAAAAGTTGGCTAGAACAAATGCAGACATGGTTGTTCTAGCTGAAGTTTATGAAATAATATATTCTGAAGAACAAACAAAAATGCTTAAAGAAATCGGAGAATTGGGGAACTTATTTTATAGGGAAGGAGTGTGGAATTCTTCAAGACTTGGCCATCCTCAATGCGAAGGAGAAATTCCTGGACGGTATTCATTAGTCGTCTCCATTGCTCAAGATCTTTTAAAAACAGACCCTCTCCGAGCATATTTAACTTTGGTTGAAGCTTTGAAAAGAGAGAATGAAAGGAATGCCGGCCTTCAAGGAATAGAAAAAGAATGTAGCGACATATACTTAAATACACTATATTTCATGTTAGCTGCTTTTGAAAAAACTACTCTAATTCAAAAAACAAAAGAAATTATAAAAAAGCTTGGGAGAATTCCGCCAGGAAGAACTATTTATCATAGTTTATTTGAAGCTCAAATAAAACCTGCTTTTGTTGCATCCAGAGTTTTTTTCGCAACTCCAGAAGAAATAGAATTAGTGGACCAATATTATGTAAAAGATGCGACTGTAAATATATACAAACATCCAGCAAAAGTTCAATATCTTTATTATATTGCCCCTCCAGAATACAACTTGCCTCCAGAAAAATACTTTTTACTTTCGAAGACTAAAGATATTGTTTCAACTTATTCTCCTGAAGGATTACATTTTGCTAATCCGGAAGAACTAAGGAACTATTTGCTTGGAGTTTATGAAACAACGATTATAGATTTGGCCAATAAACATGGAATAAAAATTACTGGAAAAGAAGCTTCGGAAATTGCTGGAATTGTTTGCAGATATACTGTTGGTTACGGGATATTGGAATTGTTGCTTTCTGATAGAAAGTTAACTGATGTCTATATCGATGCTCCTCTTGGAACCAAACCTGTCTACGTTGTGCATGGAGAATATGGTTCTTGCCAAACAAACGTTGTTTTTACTGAAGAAGAAGCAAAAACTTTGGTATCTAGGTTTAGAGCCCTTTCTGGAAGACCTTTTGATGAAGCCCATCCGGTCTTGGATTTTGATTTAAGAGATTTACAAACAAGAATTGCAGTTATTGGACCACCTTTATCCCCTGATGGTACTGCGTTTGCACTAAGATTGCATAAAGAAACTCCGTGGACATTACAACAATTTATAGATGTAAAAATGATAGATAGCAAAGTAGCTGGTTTATTATCTTATTTAATAGATGCGCAAGCATCCACTCTTGTTGTTGGTTCAAGAGGGGCAGGGAAAACATCTCTTCTTCAAGCTTTAATGTTGGAAATATTGCCAAGTTTAAGAATTCTAACTCTAGAAGACACTTTAGAACTTCCAGTCGAATTCATGAAAGGGCTTGGATTTAACATTCAAAGATTAAAAACGCAATCAGCAATAGCAGTATCTAGAACAAGTGCTGAAGTACCGCCAGAAGAAGCATTAAGGACTGCTTTAAGGCTTGGAGATTCAGTATTGATAGTTGGAGAAGTTAGATCTAAAGAAGCTTTAGTTTTGTACGAAGCTATGAGAGTTGGTGCTGTAGGTAACGTAGTTATGGGAACTATCCACGGAGAATCCGCATATTCAGTATGGGACAGAATCGTAAACGATTTAGGAGTTCCAAATACTTCTTTCAAAGCAACAGACGTTTGTGTAGTTTGTGCTCCAATAAGGTTTAAGGGGTCTTTGAAAAGACATAGGAGAGTTGTGGAAATAACGAGTGTGGAAAAACATTGGTATTCAGATCCGGAAAAAGAAAATGGTTTCTTGCAACTTATAGAATACAATGTAGATAAAGATTCTTTTAAGGTTTTAGAAGAAAATTGTAGAAAGTCTGAGATTTTTAAAAGAATTAGTGCAAGAAGAGGACTAACTTTTGAACAAATCTGGGAAGACATAAACGCAAGGGCAGAAATAAAACAATTTGCAGTAGACCAAAAGAATAAATACCAAATACCAGAATTATTGGAAGCGAAATACACTGTTCCAGCTAATGATGCTTGGCTTTTAATACTGGAAAGACAGAGAGAAGATTTGGGAATGGTTGATTATCAAATGGCAATTCAAGAATGGAAAGACTGGTTTTTAGAAAACCAGGTAAAACCGCTTATCGCTAGGAGGGAAGCTCTTGAGAGAGCGAAGAAGAAGGTTTGAAGAAGAAAATACGCTTGGAGGTTTTGCAGAAGCATTTTCAAAAGAGCTTATAGAAAAACCAAAAGTACAAATCAAAGAAAATTCTTACATAAGATTGGCAAAAATGGCTGCAAAATACGTAAAAGCAAAAAATGAGTTTAAAAATAAAGAATTTGCTTCTGCTCTAGAGTTTTTAGGTTGGCCTTTAACTCCTGCGGAAGTAAATGCTGTTCCTATCTTTGTAACACAAATCTCTTTAATACTTGTTTTGCCAATCCTGGGTTTTCTTGGATACATGGTTTTTATTACCCAAGAGCTAGACATGTTTATTTTTACGATGTGTGCTCCAGTTTTAATATTAATTCCTTTCATTCTTGCAAACTATTATAACCGATATATAATAAACGCAGCAAAAGCTCAAAAGATAGAAGCTTTGCTAAGTATACCCGAGATAGTAAATTATCTTATAATTTCGATGAAACTAACGCCAAACTTGGAAAAGGCAGTTGAGTTTGCAGGAATGCATGGAAGGGGAAAGATTGCAGAAGATTTAAAGAAATTAAGTTGGGATGTAAAATTTGGAATATATAGATCTATGGAGGAAGCGTTAGATGCTTTAGCGTATAAATGGGGAAACTATAGTGAACAGTTTAAACATGCCTTGATGTTAATAAGATCTTCGATAATAGAAATAGACGAAGGAAAGAGACATGCAATTTTAGATAAGGCTTTAGAAGATGTTTTAGCTGGCCTTTCTGAAGAAATGAACGGGTACATAACAAAGATGAGACAACCAACGATCTACCTTTACTATGTTGGAGTCCTACTGCCTTTAATGCTTATAATTCTTTTACCGATAGGAGCGATGATTGGAAACTTGCCTTTTTTAAGCAATCCTTTGCTTATAACTGGGCTTTATGTTGCTGCGATTCCTTTTGGAACGATGATCTTTGCTAAAAACATTTTAAGTATGAGACCTCCTGTATACGTGCCACCAAAAATTCCGGAAAATCTTCCCAAACTTCCAAAAAAAGGTTACATGAGGATAGGTAAGTCTGAAGTACCTGCTGTCTTTATTGCATCCATTGTTGCATTTACTATTTTCTTTTGTTGTTTCTTTATTTTGGAACCATTCCTTGCTATGCAATACTCACAAACTCATGCTGATTTGACTGGATACGTTCATTTTGGTTGGATTGCAGGGGTATTCTTAAGTTTTAGTGCTTTTGTTTCAATCTATCTTTACGGAATTTCTATCGAAAGAAGAAAACTGCAGTTAGAAATAATGACAATGGAAGGAGAATTTGAAGATGGGATCTATGTTGTTGCTTCAAGACTTGGGGAAAATAGACCTTTGGAAGAAGCGATGGAATATTCAGCTAACTTTTTAAAACACACAAAAATTGCAAAAGTTTTTGCAAAAACTAGTGAAAACATAAGAAACTTGGGAATGACTGTTCAGAGTGCTTTTTTTGACCCTGCATACGGATCTTTAAGAGAAGTATACTCAGACTTTATAAAAAACAGTTTTAGGATTGTTTTAGATGCTGCTAGTTTAGGAGTTCAACAAGCAGCAAAAGCTCTTATATCTCTTTCTTTACAAATAAAAGATTTGAGAAAATTACAAACAAAAATAAAAAACATGTTGGAAGAAATAACTGCCATGATGAAATCGATTGCTTTTCTAATTGCTCCTTTAGTACTTGGAATCACTGGAAGCATGCAGAAATTAATAATTCAATCTCTTTCTGGTTTGTCTGCTCAACAAACTGGAATCAAAATGAAAAACATTCCTGGATTCTTTAGTATTGGAAAGTTTGAAGTCTCGCAGTTACCAAGTGTTGAATTCTTCATAATTTTACTTGGAATCTATGTTGTTGAAATTACTTTGCTTTTAACCTATTTTACAAGTAAAATAGAGGAAGGGGAAAACGACCTTGCTTTAAAGATAAACATTGCAAAGACTTTACCAATATCTGTCATTCTTTTCCTTGCCGCAACGTACTTTAGTTCTTTATTAATTACAGGGATCGCATGAAAGGACAAGCTTTTACGATTTTTGAAATGATGCTTGCTGGAATTTTTGCTATCGCTTTAGCAGCAATAATCTTTGCATATATAAGTTCTACTCCAAAACCTTTTGAAACAGGAGCATTATTAAAAGAGATTGTTGGGGAAGCTTATTCTGTAAGAGTAGCATCCCAATGCATATCTCGGGATTTTGAACTAAAAAAAGGAGAAACAATATCATCTAAAAGCATACAACATTTTTTCCCAGATACATCTATAGGAATTAGGAACAGGTGCGGAAATAAAGTAGATTGTGAAGGATTCCTTTGTACTGCAAAATACAATATGAAAATTCCAATATCTACAAAGTGCGACTCACAACAAGGATGTACAATATATCTTTGCTCAGATAGTTGTTCTTAAAAAAAGAAAGATTTTTATATAAAAAACACGTAGTGAAGTTATGGGTGGAGGTAAAAGAAGAAGGACACCGATCATAAAAAGAAAAAAAGAAGGAGAAAAAATTTATGAAGAAATAAAAAAAGCAAAAAAGTTTCCAAATTGTTATGGTTCTTTCCCTGATTGCCCACCGCAAGTTAAAGAATTAATAGGAAAACCTTGGACTGTTGAACAAGTACCTGAAGAATGTAAGATATGTCCGTATTATAAATGGTGAATTGGAGGTGAATGCGTGAAAGGACAAGCATTCGATACGTTCCAACTTATGATTGCTGCGGTAGTTGCGGTAATGATTTTAGCGATTTTATTAAGTATTCTTGGAGGAATAACAGTACCTGGCCAAGAGTTCGATACAACCGTAGCAGCATTGCTTCAGTCTGCAGCAAATTCACCTTGCAATATTCAAAAAAGTTCAACTCCAGTAAAATTAAAAACTGGAACCTCGTATTCAGCTAGATCCTCAAAGTTTGTTGAAGCTGCGGGAAAAGATATAGAATTCGAATGCGCGAGTAATATCAATAATAATATTGCAAACTGCGATGAGAATACATTCTCCCCGCAGAAAAATGTACCTGTGGATGTCTATGCTGTTTGTGGAACTAATAAATGTGTCGTAGGCATAGGCGGTACACCTACTTTACCACAGGGATGTTAGGTAATTTCCATGGAATGGACTCCACTTTATATCTTAATAATAATCATCATTGCAACAATACTTTTATTTGCAGTCATAAAACCAATGTTTTCAGGCGCAGCACAATTCGCACAAACCCCTTCCTTTATTTTCATGCATTAGAGAAATATTCATGAGAAGAGGTTTTTCTCTTTTTAGTGCCTTGATTGGAACCTTGCTGGTTTTGATAGCAAGTTTTACAGCAGTAGTAGTCGTGGAGAATAATGTAAGAGTATCAAAAAGTCTAATTAATTTCCAAGAAAACTCTTTTCAAAGTAATTCTGCAAAGATGATAAAAGCAACTGTTGAAAGCCACATTTACGCTCAAATTGAAAATGCGATAGCTTCTAATTTTACGCTCGACCTTTCCAAGTATGGCAGCTCGGAGAATTTAAAATACATGATTATAAGAAAGTTAGAAAATGATTTAACCTTAGGGGGAAACGGAATCTATCAAGGTATGGGGTCTAGCGTTGAAAGTGCGACAGAATATTCTCCAGAATATCCGGCTAATTTTTATGACCAACTTTCAAAGACTTTAGGTGAAATTAAACCTATAACACTAAGTTGTGACTCGGAAGGAAAGGTTAAAATAGAAATAGATGGAAGTAAATTTAAAGGGAAAGACATTTTTAAAGTTACTTTTAAAAATAAAAATAATGAGAAAGATAAATTAACGATCTTTATTGGGCCGGAAAGCAGAACTTGGGTTTCTAGTGCTCCTCTTTGTAAGAGATTGGAGAAATCATACATTGCAGCTAAAAATGATGGTAGTTGCGGACAAATGAAAGCAGAGGCCGAAGCATCAAGAGTTGAAATAGTTGGAATTTCCCAAGGAATAGAAGGATTAACTAAAATAATATTCCGTTATTCCAATCCAGACCAAACAATTGAATACATAACAACCACGATATCGATTACACCATCAAGTTGCTAAAAAAGAAAAAATTTTATATACTATGGTGGCATTAGAAAATAGAACATGATAAAGGTGGTCTTACGAATTTAAAAGAAATTTATTATTCGATAGAGGACAAATGGTTTGATCTCTTGGATTTTTTAGATTCGAAAGGTGTTCCAATCTATTCAATTATAGATCCTTTGGAAAAAAAGGGAATACCTTCTTTACCTGTTTTTGCTGGAATATTCGTTGCAATACTTGTTGGAATTTATTTAATGCTGGCTGGAGGGGGAGGAGGAGCACCTACCCCAAAAGAAATACAATTTTCCATATTTGTAAAAGACAACATTACAAAAATAGGAATATCTGGCGCATCAATAACTTTAAAGGATTTGAATGGGAAAACAGTATATAGTGGAGAAACTGTTGATGGGATCGTTGAACTCTCAGCAGAACCTGGTGAATATTCTATTCAGGTGGAAAAAACAGGATGTTTAAATTACGAATCTACGATAACTGTAGAATCAGATACGTACCAGATTCCAATATATTTAAAATGCCAAGGCGAGCTTTCAAGAACATCAGTACAACTTTGCTTTGAAACAGCAGATTTTTCAGAATTAAGCATAAGTTCAATTAAATACTCCGCCTATGATGGAGAAAGAGTGGTTAAAGAAAAAGACGTTCTTTCTTGTGAGGAAAATGCTACTTGTGTAATGAGTAATTTTGTAATAAATTATTCTTATAAATTTGAAACTTTGAACTATGAGACTGATTTACTGCCTGGAGAGTACATAAAAAATAAAATAGATTCTGGAGTTTGCATCAAACTAGATCGGAAAGAAATAAAAGAAGAATATGTGAAAGTCAAAGTAAAAGTTGTTGATGAAAATAATAATCCTTTGGCTGGAGTCACGGTAAAACTTGTAAATCCATTAACTAACTACACTTATTCTTCAGAGACAACAGGGTATTCTCAAGGTTATTTGGGAATTGCAAACCTCAAAGTTCCAAAGAATGCTAACTTCTCAGTAAAAGTTGAAGCAGGGGAAAATAATACAAATTATGACAGTTACATTGATGAAAACAAAACTTGGGTTGCTAACATAACTGGCGGAACTTTAGAGATTTTAATTCAAGTAAATACAACATCTCCAACTTACATCTATACTTTTAAGCAAACTCAAAGTGGGGAAGTTCCGGTTGGAGGAGCATATATTACAGTATTCAAAGGAAACGATATAATTAGTAAGGCAGAATCTGATGAAACTGGTGTCGCAAAGATTGCATTAAAAAAGAGAGAAACTTACCGAGCTAGCGTATTTTTACAAGGATACAATTATACTGAATTCGAAATAGTTGGGGGCGAAAGTAAAAAAATATATTTGACGGAACTTACTTCTGGAGAGTATGGAGACATAAAGGTAACTGTAATTTTTAAAGGAACTGAAATACCTGTAAAGGATGCTGAAGTAAAATTATTTTCAAAAGATGAGTCTCAATTACTTGGAATTCCTTCCATACCTGAAAAAACAGGGGTGGATGGAAAAGTTATGTTTAATGGTGTGCCTATCGGAGAATATTGTGTAAAAGCAATAAGGTTTAATGATTCAAGTAGTTGCGTCCAAGTTACAGTGAAAGGAGGGTCCCTTGTTAGGAAAGTTATAGAAATTGAAAGGAAAAAATATACCATAGGAATAACTGTTTTAGAAAAAGAGAGCGAAGAAGTACTTTCGAATGCAGAAGTAGTACTTTTTGATAAAAGAGTTGGGGAAGAACAAGAACTCGTTCAACTTACAAGCGGTAAAACATCGATCGATGGGTACGTAGAATTTGAAGTTCCAGAATACTCGAACATAATAGTAAAAGGAACTTGGAGAAATACTTCAACAGGAAAAATATATGGAGGGATTATTGACGTAGGTATGTTAACTAAAGATGTTTCAATAGATTTGAAGCTTGCATTCGTAAACTTTACAGTCTATTTTGATAGAGCAACCAATGGGAATGTTGAAGAAAGTCTTTCAGTAGGAGAACAATATGTTTTACATTTCTTAGTTTCCCTCCCAGATTTAAATAATGAACCTGTAGATAAAGCAGAATTTTCTATAAAGGAACGTAGTGGATGTTTAGAATTTGGAAGAGTCGAGCCGACTGATTTCACACAATCGACAGAGGTGTCTGGCGTAACGTATGTAATATCCGGATACCCAGATGAATATAGAAATACTACTTTAGAGGTGCGTGTACCTATAAGAGTAAAAACAACTTGTTTCAACGATAATGTAACTTTGGAATACTCTGCTACTTGGTATAAAGGAGACGCGAAAGTTAGCGATCCGAAAAAGGGGACGAAAAAGATATTCTTTTATATCTCACGAGAAAGCAATTTGGAGCCAGGTTTGGAGGACAAAACAATAATGGTTAAAGCAGAAGTGAACTATAAAGGTAACTCCTATTCTCCAAACGCTGTAGAGATTAAAGAAAATGAACCTAAGTACAACTTAACAATTTCATTTATAAACGAGGGTTCAACCAGAAGTTCATCTGAGATAAGTATTACAAGCAATACTTTATCTGGAATTACTACTGAATTTTTAACCACGATGGTATTAAGAGAATTTAACAATACTCTTACGACTATTGATGAATCGGAATACGAAGCGAATGAAACAGATGTTAAATTAAGTTTAAAAGATTGGAGAACTGGGGAAAAAATAATTGTAAAGATTGAAGCAGAGGCTAAAATACCTCCGCAAGTGATAATTCATTCTTTTGTCGACAATAACAAAGTAGCTGAGACCAAAATAAACTATTCTGCACAAGCTTCGATAAGAATTGAAATAGAACCTGAAAAAATAACTGATTTAACTACTAACTTTTCGATAAAAGTATATAAAGAGGGTTTGAATACCCCTATAAATCCAAAACAATACCATGTAGAAGGAAAAATTACAATGGATGGAAGAACGATTCAAATTAAAAGTTCAGAATATTCGAATAATTACAAATATAAGAGAGATCGGATAGAGATTTATTTTGATGACCAAGTACGAGCATACCCAGGAACAAAAATAGAAATAAATCTTTCAGGAGATAATTTAAAGGAAGGCCAGATAAAAAAAGTAGCAAGTCCTTGTCTAGAAATTCCAACAACCAAATCAATCAATCTAGACGTTTCAACAAGGGAAACTCATTCTTGTTTGATCTCAGTATCTAAAGTTATGACAAAAGAAGCAAGCTTTGAAGCACCACGTGACAATAATTGTACCGAATCTAATCCCGTATCTCTAACTCTCAAAAAATGCGACCCGGATGTAGAAGTGGACATTACCAAAGTGGTAGTCGAAGGGACTGGAGGAGCATCCCCAAGTGGATATATTTCTTCATTTTCTCAATACACACAAGGAGCGGAGATAAAATATAGTTTTGGGAAAACATTGGAAGCTGGCGCGTCTGAAATAAATAACATAAACATTACTATTAACGCGTCAAAGGAGTTTAAGTCAAATAAAAAAATAAGCTCCGCATACACGATTCGACTTACGATAATGGCAAAAGCTCCGAGTGTTGAAGAAATTTCTGAAGGATACTTTAAACCTTTAAAGATTCAGAAGTATGGTCTTCCTCTTGACTGTGAAACAAACTTTTGCTCTCTTGATCAAATTTTAGCATTTATTATAGAGAAAACGGACAATTTCTCAAGTCCAAATCCAGTGACTTTCAAATCTGTGGCTTTAAAAGGCGCGACACCGCAAGATATTCAAAGAATATTTACAGAAATATATTCTAAAGCGGAGTTTGTGATAATAAGTGAAATGGCATCTCAGAGCTCATGCGGTTATTGTACCTCTGGAAAAGAAAAATGTGTATTAATAAACAATGGGGCTAGAATTGAAGGGGCAGGGGAATATCAGCTTAAAATAAATAAAATAACTGATTCCTGCGTTGAAATAAATTCGTTTGATTCTACAGGAAGACTTTCAGGATTGGAAATTGTGGATGAAAATGAAAATGATGTGAGAGGAGTACAAGCATTTTGGCCTGTACTTAACGAATCGTTAAGTTCTTCGACAACACCAGCAATCTATGTACATGTGTACTTTGAAGGAATAGGGGGCTCGGAAAAGGACGGTATTTTGCAGAAGTTAGGAAAAGCTTTAAAAGCACAATGGAACACGGATGTAACTTTAAAAGAAATAACTCAAAAAAATGAAATCGAGTTGGGTCCTACTATCATAGTGAAGATATGCAACGAATCAGCTATAATCAATGAAGGAGAAGATAAGAAAGCTCCATGTCATCTAGTATCTGATAAACTTGGAAGGTACGAAGCTAACATAATATTTAGAAAAGGATGGAACACATACATCATTGGAAAAAATAAAGGGGAATTAGAGGAATTAATAAGTAATTTAGAAAAAACTCTTAGAGGAACACTATCTTTAAAATACATTGATGAAGACTCTATAGGGGAGAATTATCTTACATTAACATCCTCAACAATTCAAGGAATCTGCGTTCAAGGAAACGGAGAATGCTCGCGAGATGTAAAGGAGAAACTTAACAATAATATAATAAATTTAATTGCGAAGATTGAAAAAGTATCTCCTGCAGAAGTTAATTTCTTATGGAAATCTGGAACTACGCCCCCAGACAACATAAAAAGTGTATTTGTGGCAATTTGTACAAGTATCTCTACGTGCGAACAAAATGCGCAAACAATATTTAAAAATAAGTGGGGCAGTACAGCAGACATTCCTAAAAGCGGAATAATTTGGTCTGATTCACAAGGATACAAGATATTCGCAAAAGATTCAGGAGAATTGGAAACTTTAATAAGTAACTTCAAGGATTAAAATGGGGTTCCCAGATATTCAAGGATTTTTGATTGGAAAGCTTTTTGGGAACGTTTTATCTGATTTTGACCTTCTTATTCTTGCTTTTAAAATCGTGGTTTTACTGTTTATTGTTGGTTTTGTAAAAAACAGGTTTGGTGGAGGGCCAGTTACAATAATCATTACTTTGGTTTTAGCTTATATCTTCCTATTCCAGCATTTTGAGATATTTGGTCCGATGATGTTCATTTACTTATTCATTATATTTGGATTCACACAAGTTTTATTCGACCTATCCATAGTTAAACCTTGGAGAAAAGAACCTTCTATGGAGGGAATCGAAACAGAAGATACGATGATGAGAGCTAGGGCTAGGATGAGGTGAACAATTTTGAAAACAAAAGGATTTTTATTTTTCACTCCGTTCATGATTATCTTGTTACTTGTTTTCTTAGCAATCATGCTCTTTCCTCTTCTTCTTGGAGAGCTTTTCCCAATATTTAAGTGGTTAATGATAGCATATTTCATATTTGTAATTTATTCATTCGTTAAGAATTTCTTGGGCCCAGGGATTTTAACATATATCGTTAGCGGAATATTGATATACATCTTTGTAATAAAATTGTATTTTCTTTTTGTCCCAGCCTACACCTTTTATTTACTCGTTATGATGGGCTTTTCTGGAATAATAATGTTTATGCTACAAAGATATTGAAAAAATTTATATATTATGGAAAGGATTAAGTATGATGATGCAAGAAATTGTGTTTGGGGTTGCGGGTAACATTTGGAATGATTTAAGAATAGTATTCACAATTATTTTATTTTTATTCGTATACAAATGGGCATCGGACTTTATTGGATCGAAAAAAATTGGAATAATCCTTGCTGCGATAATAAGTTATTTTACGTTTTACCTGCATCCAGAGCTAATAATTTGGATAATAATACTATTCTTCGGCTATGCCTTTTTAGAAGGAATGGCTGAAACTTTGAGTGAAAAAGCGGAGAAAAAAGAAGAAAAAAAATAAAAAGCGGGGGAAAGATTTAAATGGCAGAGATTGATTTATATTCTACCTTGATCTTATTATTGCTTTCTGCGATATTGATCAATGCTAAACTAACTGTATTTGGGTTCGCATGTGCATTGTTCATTCTTTTGATAAGTAGAAGCTTTGCAATATCTTTGGTTTGTTGGTTAGCTTTAGCAAGCATTTATTTCCTCAATTTAAAAGAAAATTGGTTTATTCCGATAATCATCGCAGTAGCTATAATCTACATACTTGCTCAAAGAAAAGGAATAAAACAAACAGAAGAAGGAGGATATGACGAATTATTAAGAATGCTTGGGGGCTATAGATGAATAAAATTAGTATTGTTGCTTTCGTTGGTGCTATCATCTCTTTTTTTCTAAAGCAAGTTTGGTTATCCGTAATACTTATGATAGTTGGGGTAGCTTTCTTAGAATTTAAAAAACAATCCAAAAGTAAAAAACATACAGAAAAAGTGAAAGTTCAGCCAATAATTGTACAAAGAGAATACGTTGGGCCGAAAAGCATATATCCTGAAAAATTGGAGATTGAGGTTGGAAAACCTGGGCCTACTGGCTTATCCCTTAAAGCTGATAAACTTGGAAAGAATTTAGGAAAAATATTAAAAAGCCTGTTTAAATGAACTCGCGAAAGATTATTAAGCTTTAAAAAATAAAATTTAGGTATGGATAGAATTCTTTTATTACTCATAGTTGCGCTCATAATAGCTTTTTGGTTACAAGTTTACATCGCAGCATTTTTATTATTTTTAAGCGTTTTGATAGCAGTTTGGCCTAAAAAACAATATAAAAAAACAGAAAAAAAGGAGAAAGAGGATGAGGAGACGATTTTACATCCAGTGATATATGAAGACATAGGAGAGCCTCCGTATTTATACCCGAAAAAAGGAAAGATAGAGATTATTACAAAATGGCCAAAGCACGGCTCAACCTTCATGTTGGCTGGTGAGTCTTTAGGTAAAGTGAGTGGTTCGATAATAAAACTCTTTAAAAAAATATTTGATTGATATGGACGCTGATCACGCATTAATTTTAATGACAATTGCATTATTTTTGTATATTGCAAAATACTTGTTATTATCTTATCTACTTTTTGGACTAAGTATAATCTTATTGTTATTTAGTCTAATTTCTAAGAAAAAAGAAGAAAAAGAATCAAAACAAGAAATGTTAAATCCCATCTACATTAAAAGCAAAAGAACCGCGCCATACGTAATGCCTGAAAAAATAAGTTTAAAATACAAACCTGAAGAAGAGGCAGAACCGCCTTGGTGGGTTAAAGCATCAAAGTCTTTTGGAAAAGTATTTAAAAGCTTATTTAAGTGAGTTTTCATGGGAAAAAAGAAACATATCATAATTTATTCTGAGCCACCAAAAGAAGAAATTCCAATTCCAGGAGAAGCAGAAGGGATTTTATTTGAAAGCATAAGTAAAGAAGATAAGAAAGGTAAATCTAAAGAAATTGAAGCTATACTACCTCCGTTTTTAAAACTTTTTAAAAAAGGAAAGAAAAGCAAAAGCATTCTAACTCAAATTATGAAAATATTTCAGAAATAAGTTATTTTTTACTCTTTAACCACATCAATACTTCTCGGTTTATATCTAAAAGTTTTTCATTTAATTCCTTTACGTTTGAAATCATAGGTTTCATCTGAAGAACAAATTCTTTTAGTTGAAGTATATCTCCTGCTGGAATACTTATTTCTTCTATCTTTTGTTCTAAAAATGCTTGTTTTTCTTTAATCTCAGTAATCATTGTTTTTAACTCGGAAATATCTTTATTCTGTTCGTCCAATTTAGACAATATTTCTTCTAAAATGCTTTGTTGTTCTTCTAAAATCTCGCCAAGACCTTCAGGTGCTTCTTCAACCTCGGTTTCCTCAGCTTCTGCTCCTTCCTCTACCTCTTCAGCCGCAGGAGGTGGAGTTGGTGCTTCCTGTGTTGGAGCTTTTTCTTCAGCAGCTTTTGCAGCAGCTTTTTCTGATTCTAAAGATTTTTTTGCCTCAGATATTAAAAAGTCTGCATCTTCTTTTGGAATCCCGGCAGATTGGAGAATATTCGATATTTCTTCATCCGATGCTCCAGTCTGAAGCATGTTTTTTAGAATGTCGATAATTTCCTGCATTTTTGGATCCATGGTAGGCATAATTAGATATAAATCAAGTTTAAATATATTTATGCTTTAAATGATAATATGGAAGCTGCTTATGGGCCTTGGAATGAAATCTTTTCAGGTTTTTGGCAAGGATACGAAACTAAAATTTTCGAAAACCCAGACCGGATTCTTTTAATATGTATTTATGAAAAAGAAGGGGAGGAAATTAAAGGAGTATTGGTGCAAGTAAATAAGGTATTCGTAGCTGTTGGTTCTCTTGCTCGTGCTTTAGAAAATATTGTAGGTTACGCACAAATAATTGAAAAAAAAGAACCTTTAAGCTTAACAAAATACTTCATCATAAATTCTGGACCTGTTTACGTGGAATACAACATGAGTGCATTAAACGATGCGATAGAAAAATCGATAAATGTATGTGAAACTTCTTCAAAAGATCTTCTCAGACTTTCAAAACTTTATAAAATCGACTTAGTGGAATTGAAATATGCAAAAGAAGAAGAGGTTAAAAGATTGTTTGTGGACCCTGCGCTATTCTTTGCTCTTGTTTCCAAAAAAGAAAGGATAATTGAGGAAGTTAAACCAACAAAGGTGATAATTGGAAGAAAAATTACTGGAGAAAAGGCCATGGAAGAGATAAACTCATTTATGCTTTGTGTGGTAATAGGAAGCCAAAAAGATATAAAAAAGATGTTCCATGTTTTAATCGAAAATTGCGTATTAAGTGGAAAAATGGCGATATTTTTCGATAAAGGAAAAGATTATGCTTCAATGAATCTACCAAACCCGAAGTTTGATTTTGAGAACTACCCTGATTTAAGCCCTGTTGGATTGCCTTTAAAAAACATTTCACTTGAAAGAATTGGAGTAGACCTAAACTTAATATCAAATGAAACTTTGAAGGAATTTTTAGGATTGAATTCAGAAAGCGTGAAAAAGACATGGGAAATGATTGATCAAGCTTTAAATAAGATAAAAGGTGGGATAAGTTCAATAGAGGATATAAAGACTAATCTTGCTTTCGATGCTACAACTAAGAATCAATATTACCAAGCTTTAAGGATATTGTCTACGTTGGAGCAAGCATACCCGGATATTTTCAAAGGAAAGATGAATATTTCTGAAATTTTACCAAAATATTTAACAGGAGGAAATGCGATCAGAGTTGAATTTTTAGAAAAACAGGAAGAATTGCTGCCACTTGTATTTTTATCCCTTTTAAAAACACTTTATTTCTATTATGTCGTGGACAAGAGCTATACATTAAAAGCAAGTGTATTTATCGAAAAGCCGATAGTCTCCCCGGAAATTCAAAAAAATATTGAGAAAGAAATTCTCAAAAGTATTTTTGATTGTCAAAAAGTTGGAGTTGGAGTACACATCGGAACTCCACATGAATCCGATATAGCACAAGAAATTATGCAAAACTCAACAATGATTTTACAATTTATTACTGAAAACGAAGCGGCTGCAAAAGAAAAGAATTCAAAACCATACAGATTTAAGATTAGACCTTTCTTGAGTGAATAGTTATTTCTTTTTAGATAAAGCTTCTTCGATCTTTTGTTCTATTAATTCTCCAATTTGATCTATAGTAACGTATAAAACAGGGTTTATGGCTTCTAACGCATATTCCAATTTGGATAAATCAGATTTTAAAGCATCGACTCCTAAACGAGCATATTCGACTTGACTTTTTAAGCTTTTTAAATCTTCTTCAAAAGAAGCAATCTTTTCTTTTAATTCTTCCAAAGCAGCAGCGAATTGTTGCTGAAATTCTTCTTTCTTCTCTGCCTTTAAAGCAGCTAGCCCGTCTTCCAATTCTTTCAAAGTTTTATTATGAGATATTAAAGTTTTTCCAATTATCTGTTCATTTTTCTCGATAACTTTCATTCTTTGAGCTACTACTTCTACCTTTGAATTTAAGGTTTGAACCTGCATATTTAAAGCATCCAAAGCAGACATGCCACGATCAGATGGCAATAAATCCACCTCCAAATATTTAAAATACGTCTATTTATTAATATTTATGCCCGTGTTGTTTGACGTTCTTAAAAGCGGGGACGATGAGATCAGGGAAATTTATATAAATTCGAAAAAGGAATTTAAAAAAGTAAAATTTACTCCTTATTTTTACGCTATTGGGCCGATAGAAAAAGAAATCAGAACAGAAGATGTTGAGAAGAAAGTTGGGGAGAAAGTTCAAAAAGTAAAGAAAATTCTTTGTGATAATTCGAATCAAGTAGTTGAACTTTCCAAACATATAGAGAAAAAAGGCGGGATAGCTTATGAGCATGATATCCCTTTTGTGTTTAGATATCTCTTAGATACAAAAAAATATGTTTTTGATGGATTAGAAAAAGACTTAAAGATCTTGGCTTTTGATATCGAAGTATATAATGTTTCTGGAATACCAAATCCAGAAAACGATCAAATAATCGTGATTGGAGTTAAAACGAAAGATTTGGAAAAGACGTTTTATTGGAAAAAGGGGGAAGAAGATGGGGAAAAAAGGATAATAGAAGAATTCTTG
Source organism: archaeon (assembly GCA_038874115.1). Taxonomy (GTDB): domain Archaea; phylum B1Sed10-29; class B1Sed10-29; order B1Sed10-29; family JAVZDC01; genus JAVZDC01. Next base: position 145,828 of record JAVZDC010000002.1, on the reverse strand, counting down.
GATTTTGTAGCAAAAGAACAACCAGACATAATAACAGGTTACGCTTCCTCTGTTTTTGATTTTCCTTACTTAAGTGAAAGGGCAAAAAAATTGGGAATAAAATTTGAATTTGGGTCAGAAGAACAAAAAGTAAACATAAAAAAAAGGTCTATTTGGACGAAATTAACGATTCCAAACATGATTCATGTAGATGTATTCGATGCTGTAGATTTTTTAGCAAGTATTGGAGCAATTAGATTGCCAAAAAACGACCTTCCTTCAATATATAGAGAATTCTTTAAAAAAGAAAAATTCGACATACCTTGTGAGAAAATTGGAGAGTATTGGGAAAAAGAAGAGCATTTTGAAGAATTATTAAGATACAATCAAGAAGATGTAAGGGCTACATATGAACTTTGTGAAGAAATTTTACCGATTTATATAGAACTTACAAAACTTCTTGGATTCCCGATGGAAGAAATAATAAAGATGAGTGCATCGCAACTTGTGGAATGGCTAATAATAAGGAAAGCGATTGAACAAAATATTTTAATCCCGAAAAGACCGACTGAAAATTTAATCAAACAAAGGATGCTAAACCCTATAAAAGGAGCTTTTGTAAAATCTCCTGAGCCTGGGCTTCATGAAAAAATAGTTGTGTGTGACTTTAGATCTTTATATCCCAGCATAATAATAGCACATAACATTTCCCCGGATACGTTAAATTGCGAACATGAAGAATGCTTTAAAGTTCCAGAAGTTAACCACAAATTTTGTACGAAAAAGAAAGGTCTTATTCCGGAAGTCTTGGAAGAGTTGATTGAAAAAAGAATAGAAACGAAAAATTTGATGAAAAAGTACGATCGCGGAACAAAAGAGTATAAAAAGCTTTATTTCAAACAATTTGCGCTCAAAATCCTTCTTAATTCTTTTTATGGATATCTTGGTTTTGCTCGCTCCAGATGGTATTCCAGAGAATGTGCTGAATCTATAACGGCTCTTGCACGTCATTACATTCAAAAAGTCATAAAAGAAGTTAGTGAAAACGGGTTTAAAGTTATTTACGCGGATACTGATAGTTGCTTTTTTACTCTTGGAAATAAACCTTTGGAAGATGCTAAAAAAATGATTGAGAAAATAAATAAAGAACTTCCAGAAAAAATGGAACTTGAATTTCAAGGGTATTATCCACGTGGACTTTTTGTTACAAAAAGAGAGGGCGGGGCTGCAAAAAAGAAGTATGCTTTAATACGAGAGGATGGAGTTTTGGAAATAAAAGGTTTTGAATTAGTGAGGCGAGATTGGGCTAATATTGCTAAAAAAGCACAAGAAGTAGTTATAGAAAAAATATTGAAAGAAGGAAATGTAGAGGATGCGGTTAAAACTTTAAGAGAAATTATAAAAGAAGTTCAGGAAGGGAAAGCGAAAAAAGAAGATTTGATAATCATGACGCAAATACAAAGGAAAATATCCAAGTACGAACAGCAAGCTCCTCATGTTAAAGTTGCCAAAAGACTCATGGAAGCAGGGCATAAAATAACTCCTGGTATGATGCTTGAATACATCGTAGTAAAAGGGCCTGGAAGCATATCTGACCGAAGCATTCCAATACAACTTTTAAAAAATGAAAAATATGATCCAGAATACTACATTCAAAATCAAATCCTTCCTGCTGTTTTAAAGATTTTAGAAGAATTGGGAGTTAAACCTGAAGATATAGTTCCTAAAAAACAACAAGGTTTGGAAAAATGGATGAATTAGCTTGCTACCTAAAAGCTGGAGAAGTTGCAAGTAGAATTATAAAAAAGTATAAAGAAAAAATAAAACCTGGCGTATTTGCTTTAGAAATTGCGGAAAGCATAGAAAAGGAGATTTGGGAGACTTGTAAACCTGCGTTTCCTGTAAACATCTCAATAAATAATCAAGCGGCGCATTTCACTCCCGAATTTGGCTCATCGTATTCTTTCTCCGAAAAAGATATTATAAAAATAGATATTGGAACCCAAGTCGATGGCTTCATATGCGATTGTGCTTTTACTGTTGACTTGTCTGGAGAGTATCAAAACTTGGTTGAGGCTTGTGAAGTTGCGTTAGAAAACGCAATCGCATTGATAAAGCCAGGAATAAAGATAAAAGAAGTTGGGGCTGAGATCCTAAGGACGATAAATGAAAAAGGTTTCAAACCAATCAGAAATTTACATGGACATTTACTTACAAGGTACAACTTGCATAGCGGGATTTCAATTCCAAACGTTGCCGAAGGGGAAGAAACATTGGAAGAGGGACAAGTCTTTGCTATAGAGCCTTTTGCTACAACAGGGAGCGGTTTAGTTAGGGAAACAAACTTTGTAGAAATTTTTAAAATAGTTAAAAAAAGTCAGGTTAGACAAAAATCTGGAAGGGAACTTTTAGCAAAAATCGAGAAGTATGATAATTTACCTTTTGCAAAAAGATGGTTAAGAAAAGAATTTGGGGAATTTGAATTAAATCTTGGTTTAAGGGAGCTTTTATTAAATAAAATAATAAAAAGTTATCCTGGGCTTCAAGATGTTCCGGGTAGCTTTGTTGCTCAGGCGGAAAAAACAGTTTTAATTGAAAAAGATGGAGCAAGGCCGCTTGTTGAATTCTAATAAAGCAAAAGTATATATTTAATAAGTTATTTTTTATTTACATGGTTAATAGAAAGTCGGTTATATTATCCGCATGTGTCTTTATCTTAACTTTAAGTTGGATTCTATTAGTTGCAAACTCAGGATTAAAAATAAATTATATTTACGATTTTGTAAGTGGAATTCAATATTTTTTAAATAACATTTGGTCTTTAATCGTTTTGTTCCTATCTGTAGGAATTCTAATTTCGATAAGTGTTGTTCTAGTAAAACGCTTTTCTTTGGAGATTAGTACTAAAGAAGCTTTCTTAATTTCATTTTTACCAAGCTTTGTTGCCTTTGCGATTGGTAGCATGTTTTTCGATCACAAGATTGCAGTATTTATTTTTGGGATACTGTATGCTTTTGGGTTGGGCATATCTGCGATAAATATTGAAGAAATTCCAACAGGTATCAAAAAAATATTTTTCAGTGCAGGTTGTTCGAAAACAATTATTTTATCACTATGTTTAGCAGCATTAATAAGTGGAATCTTAATAACTCAAATGGAGTTTATGGAAAAACAAGAGGTTTTTAAAAACAGTATAATTGAAATCGTCCAAAAAGGAATGAAAGTTTCAATGACAAAAGAAGAAGTTCGGGGAATTGTTGAAAGAATGAAACTAAATGAAAGTGAAATATATTCTTTAGCAGAGGAACAAGCAAAAAATGTACCTAACTTTGAGCAACTACCTGAAGCTGAAAAACAAAGAATAATTAATTCTTTGGCTGAAAAAATTAGGGAAGACCAAGAGAAAAATTTGGAAAAACAGACCGAAATTCTTTATGAAAAACTTGGGAAGATTGAGGAAGAAAGTAAAAGCATGATTGGGACCATATTAGAAAAAACTGCAATTTTCCAGGAATTAATAAAATATTTGCCATTGTGGATTGGACTCGTTTGGATGTCGATACTATCTGTTTTTGGAATTGTGTTTATTCAAATTCCTTGCTTTTTAATTTGCTTGTTGTGTCCTTCAGGAAAAAGAAAGAAATAATTAAAAAATGCAAGGGAAGGGATTCGAACCCTTGAAGGCACTAAGCCACCAGGCCCTGAACCTGGCGCATTTGTCCACTCTGCCACCCTTGCACGGGCTTAGGGGGATTCGAACCCCCGACCTCCAGGTCCGAAGCCTGGCGCGCTATCCAAACTACGCCATAAGCCCATAGATGATAGTTATCAAATGTTTTTAATAAACTTTTTTAATTTTAATACGCAATTCTGGAATACCAAAATTTTTTAAATTAAGTTGTCATATAAATTTTATGAAACTTATAGAAATTATTAAATCTTGTTGGAAAAGTGTAACAAATCCGAAAAAAGCTTGGAAAGATATAGAAAAAATAAAATATCAGGATCACACATTTATTTTTTTATTGTTCTCTCTAATGTTCTGTCTTTTATTTTTAATATTTAATAACTTTCAGTTGAAAGAAATAATCAACGGGTTTACTTATTTTATCATAAACTTGGCTTTATTACTAGGTGTTCTATGGGCTGCTGCACGAATTTGCGGGGCAGAAATAAAATTTAAAAAGTTCATATCTCATTTTTCAATCCCAGTATATTGCTTTTTATTTTTGTTTGCGTTAGTGGATAATCTGTTTCAAATTTTAAACGGGTTTGAAATAATACTCGCGATTCTTTTCTTTATTTTATTTTTATATTTCATGTACGTATTGTATTCGAATCTAAGACAGATACCTGGGATGAGTTTTTGGAAAAGCGTTGGCTCAGTCCTACTATTCGTAATACTTTTAATTCTTATCTTTGTATTCTTTCTTAGTTTAACGATCTTGTTAAGTTTGGAATATATATAAGAAAAGATAATATTAAAAAATGCAAGTTTGTACCTTGTGTAGAGGGGCAAAACTTTTATGCAGTAAAAAATTCTGTCCCATCCTTTTAAAATTAAAAATTAGAGAAAATCTTGTACCTAAAATCAAAAAGGAAATTAAAGGGAATAGTCCTCCAAGTATTTTTGTTGGATCGTATAATTATCCAAAAGTCTTTGCTGGCCCGCTTGTCCCCCCATTTTCAGATGAAACCGAGTTCTTTGATTTGCCAGAAAAATGGAGCAACATAAACTTGATGGAATTTATAAAAATCAGAATGAGTTTATTCCATGGTAGGAAAATCGAAGACGTGTCTAAACCGCCAGATTATTTAATTGATTTTGCTTTGGCGGACAAGTACTTTGAAACAGAAATTTACTTTGAAAAAACTCCAAATTATTCTAGGTTTTTTGATCCTGTCTGTCAACCTTTTGGTCCATCAGGGATAGCAAATAAAATAATAATCGGAAACGCAAAATGGAACAAATATTTAGAAAAATACTATTTTGATAACCGCTTGAAAGCAAAAGATGCAGTTCTGCTTGCATATAAAAACAAAGTCGAAGTTTCTAAAATACAAAAAGCGTTGAGCGCAGGTGCTTTTGGAGTTGAGAGAAAAATTGTCCCAACAAGATGGGCGATTACAACTGTGGACTCTACAGTCTCTTCTGAATTAATAAAACAATTGAAAATTTTTGATACTTTGGATTCATATGAGCTATACTTTTACAAAAATGTTGGATTCGATGATATTTGGCTTGTGATTTTAATTCCGGGAGAATGGAAATACGAGCTCATCGAAGCTTGGTATCCTGGGACAATTTGGAATCCTTCTAAAAAAATCGAAATAATTAGTTCACATGAATTTTATAAAGGAAGAAAAACATATGCTGAAATAGGGGGTTGTTATTATGCTGCAAGATTAGCTGTCTCAGAATTCTTATTTTCTAGAAAAAGACAAGCAGGAGTTGTAATATTAAGAGAAAGTCATCCGGGTTATGCTCTTCCTGCAGGGGTGTGGTTGGTTAGAGAAAGCGTAAGAGAAGCTTTGAAAAGAAATCCGGAAAAAGTTGAGAATTTAAAAGATGTTTTTAAGAAAATTGATGAAAAAATGTGCATCAAGCATAGAGAATGGATCATGAAAAGTGAAATATTAAAAAATATGATTCATCAAAAAAAGTTGGTCGAGTACCTATGATTATAAAAGAAGTGAATGTAAAAAGTGCGATCTCTAAAAGCAAACTTCCAGGCCTTAATTATGCTTGTAATCCCTATCGCGGATGCGAACACGGATGTATTTATTGCTACAGCCAAGACGTACTACACGAAAAAAGAGAATGGGGAAAATTTGTGGATGTAAAAATAAATTTTTTTGAGGTTTTTAAAAAGGATTTAGAAAAATTGGAAAAGGGAGTAATTGGTTTTGGAACAGTGACCGATTGTTATCAACCAGTAGAAAAAAAATACGAAATTACGAGAAAGTGTTTAGAGATTTTGAAAGAATTTGACATCCCGGTTTGTATTCAAACAAAAAGTAGTTTAATTCTTAGGGACATAAAAATAATATCTGAGATGGACTCTGAAATCGGGATCACAATAACAAGTTTGGAAAATTGGCAAACGTTTGAACCAAAAGCAGATACGCCTGAAAAAAGAATAGAAGTTTTAAAAAATTTTCATGATATTGGAATTAAAACTTTTCTTTTTATTGGGCCCATTCTTCCATCCACAAACCCGAAAGAAATTTTGGAAAAATGCATTGATTTCATCGACTTGGTATACGTGGATAAATTTAGAAAAAAGCCTATTCTGTGGGAAAGAATAAAGTCCGCGATAAAAGATGAAAAAACCTTAGATTTTTTGAATAAGTTTCCAAAAGAAAAAGTAGAAGAGATTGAAAAAATTTGTATGGAAAAAGGGGTTGAGCTTCGAAAAGCTTTTGGATGAGAATATGAGATTGAAAGAAACTTTGAAAGGGATCATACCTGATGAAAAATTAGAAAAGTTGGTTCAAAGTTTCGATATAATCGGGAATATCGTAGTGATTGAAATCCCAGATGAATTGAAAGAATTTGAGAAGATTATTGGGGAAAAGATTTTAGAAAATTTAAAACATGTAAAAACTGTTTGTAAAAAAGCAGGTATTCATGAAGGGCCGTTTAGAATTCGGCCTTGTACGATTATTGCTGGAGAAAATAAAACAGAAACCATTCACAAAGAATCAGGAGTATTAATGAAATTAGATGTCAATAAGGTTTATTTTAGCCCAAGACTAAGTTTCGAACGGGAAAGGATAGCAAATCTAGTAAAACCTGGTGAAAAAGTAGCTGTATTCTTTGCCGGAGTTGGTCCTTTTGCTTTGGTGATTGGAAAAAAACAACCTCTTGTCTCGAAAATTTATGGAATAGAATTAAATCCTGATGCTTACAAGTACTTTGAAGAAAATATAAAATTAAATAAGATGGTTGGAAAAATAGTTCCTATTTTTGGAGACGTGAAAGAAAAAGCGAAAGAAATTGAAAAATGCGATCGTGTAATAATGCCTTTACCGAAAAATGCTCCTGACTTTTTAGAAAGTGCGTTAGAATGCCTAAAAGAAGTAGGATATATTCACATTTATGGGTTTGGTTCTGAAGAAAATCCGTTCGAAGAATTAGAAAAAAAGGTTGAGGAGAAATTAAAAAATGTTGAATGGGAAATTACAAATAAAAGAATAGTAAGAACGTATGCGCCAAGAGTTGAGCAAGTTGTTTTTGATATTAAAATTAGAAAAAATTCAACAAACTAATAGCTTTGTAGATGCGCCAACCGGGATTCGAACCCGGGTTAGAGGCTTGGGAAGCCTCCGTCCTACCACTAGACTATTGGCGCTACTGATTTAATTAATATAGAAAAAGAAAAATAAAAAAGTTTTATTCTTCTATTTCTTCTTCAAATTCTGGATTCTCTATATCCAATTTTTCCGCAGATTGAGAAGATTCTGCTTGAACAACCTCTCCAATCGCTGATTTATCCAATACTTTTACTATTCTGATGTGAACTTTTTCTCCTTTTTGAGTTCCAGGGACAAAGATTACAAAATTATCTTTTTTTGCTAATCCATCTCCTTTGGCCCCGGTCTCTAAAATTTCTACGTCGAGTTCATCTCCAACGTTAACCGGTTTAGGCATCCTAAAATTTCTTCTCTGTCTAAATTTTCTACCAAACCCTTGCATCAAATTCACCTTTAAATTTTTTTGAGTTCTCCAGACTTTCCTAAGCTCATCTGAAGCTTTCCGTTCCACTCTTTGACAAAAAAATTCGTAATTTTGACCTGATCTCCAATCTCCAATCCTTCTCCTTGATCTCCCCAAAGAGTAAGCTCTATATCTCCACTTTCGTCAGAAAGAGTGGCGGTTCTAACGGTTCTTTCCCCATATCTTGTTTGAACTTTTTTCTTATCTGAGAGATTAGAAACCGTTGCTTCTAATGGGCCGTCACAAAGTCCGGCACTCAAATCTTTTATTTGCAAAAACTCACCTTTCAGTAAAAATAATAAAAATTAAAGTTTAAAAACATATGCTTTTTTAATAAAAACATGATTGATGCCCATTGTCATCTTGAACAAAAGGATTTTGATAAAGATTTGGATGAATTAATAAAAGAATGGAAAAAAGAATTAATGGCTGTGGTAACTTGCTGTGCCCATCCTTCTGACTTTGAAAAAAGTCTAGACATCATAAAGAAGTATCCAGACTTTGTTTTTCTTTGCGCCGGGATACACCCTGAATTTATAAAAAATATAGATGAAGAAATAAAAAAGAAGTTTTTTGAAAAAATAGAGAAAGAAAAAAATAAAATCGTTGGAATAGGAGAAACTGGCTTGGATTATTATTGGATACAAGAAGAAGAATGGAGAGAAAAACAAAGAATTCTTTTTAAAGAAACTATTGAGCTTTCAAAAAAATTGGATAAGCCTTTAGTCGTACATATCCGTGGAAAAGAAAACGTTGCTTCGGATGCTTTAAATATATTAAAGGAAGGCAAAGTAAAAAAAGTTCTTTTACATCTTTTTGGAAAAAGAAATTTCTTAAACGAAGTTATTGAAGAAGGATGGTATATCTCTATAGGTCCGATAATAAAAACATCTAAAGATTATAAAAAAATTGCTAGAGATTTTCCTTTAGAAAGAATACTACTCGAAACAGATTCTCCTTGGTTTGGCGGATCTGAACGAGGCACTCCGCTTAACATAAAGATAGTGTGCGAGGAGATTGCGAAAATAAAAAAATTGGAATATAAAACTGTTTGGGAACGGTGCGGGCAGAACGCTATCGAATTTTTTCGGCTTTTGTCGAAATAAAAAATCAAGAATGAAAATTTATAAAAAGTTGAAAAAGCAAAAAAATATATGCGGTTTTCAAAAGCTTCAGTTTATATTTTAGCAAACGGTGTGATTTGGACATTATTAATGATATTATTGATATTATTTTTGGGAGTAACTACTTTTCCGTATGTTAGACTTGGCCTTGCTTTTATAGGGATAATATCGATAATCTCTGCTTTTTTATTGGACTGGAAAAGAGATTTAGCAACCGGCCTGGCTTTAATATGCGGATTTCTCAGTCTTCCAGTAGGAATTTTGGGAATTTATGGATCGCAGATCGCAGCTAAAGAAAAAATTAAAAAGAATTCAAAGCGTTAATTAAAAATTCCTTCAATTGAACATCTGATGAAGGAAACCCAATCGTAGTTGTGTATTTTTTTATCCCCGCTTTTGTATAGAAACCTTTTGAAATGGAGATGAATTCCGCATTTTCACCTACGACTAATTTCTTCGCAACCTCGATAAAGTTGTTTCCATACTTATATTCTTTCGAATCAAGAGTTTGATATTGTGGTTTTGTGCTTTCGTTAGCCATCGTATCCACCTCTTAATCATTGTTAATTTTTTAATGATTTCTTACTTAAAAAGATTTATCTTGAGCAATAAAAAAATTTATAAAGTTCGCATGTTTCAAATTTAATAGATGCGATACATACGTTTTTTTAATGAAATTTCAAAAGAAGATGTGGGAATTGTTGGAGGGAAAACAGCAAATTTAGGGGAAATGGTATCTTTAAAACTTCCTGTTCCGCCTGGGTTTGCAACAACTGCCGAAGCATATCGATTTTTCTTAAAACGAAATAAGATTTGGTCTGCAATAAAAAAAGAATTGGATAAAATAAAAGACCCTAACGATACAAAAACCATAAAGAAAGTTGGAGCTAAAGTAAGAAGTTTGATTCTAAGTTGCAGAATTCCAAAAGAATTAATGGAAGAAATAAAGCTTGCGTATGAAAAATTAGGAAAAATTGCCAACGAGAAAGATCCTTACGTTGCAATCAGATCTTCTGCAACTGCGGAAGATTTGCCTGGAGCTTCTTTTGCTGGACAACAAGAAACTTATTTAAACGTAAAAGGATGGAAAGAAGTTTTAAAGAAAATTTTAATGTGCTATGCTTCTCTTTTCACAGATAGGGCCATATTTTATAGAATTCAAAAAGGTTTCCCACATGAAAAAGTTGCTTTAAGTGCAATAGTTCAAAAAATGGTTTTTTCAGAAAGCTCAGGAGTAATGTTCACCTTAAACGTGGAGAATGGGGATGAAAGTGTAATATCTATAGAAGGCTCGTATGGGCTTGGAGAATACATAGTACAAGGAAAAGTAATCCCTGATTTATTTTTAGTTAGGAAAAAAGATTTAACTATAACCGAAAAGAAGATTTCTGATAAAAAAATTGCGCTAGTCAGGAGAGAGGGGCAAGGAACGATCCAAGTCTCTGTCCCAAAAAATATCAGTAAGAAACAAGTCATACCTGATGAAAAAATAAAAGAACTTGCAAAATACGGTTTGCTCTTAGAAAAACATTATGGAGTACCACAGGATATTGAATGGGCTTTAGAGAAAAATAAAATATATATCTTACAAACAAGACCGGAAACCGTCTGGAGTGAAAGAAAAGAAAAAATAACTACGGAAAAACTGAAAGGAGAAGTAATTATTCAAGGTCTTGGGGCTTCTCCAGGAGTTGCGGCTGGCAAAGTAAAAATTCTAAGATCAATAAAAGACATTATAAAAATAGAAAAGGGAGACATACTAGTCACTACGATGACAAATCCTGACATGGTACCTGTGATGAAAAAAGCTGCGGCAATAATAACCGATCTTGGTGGCGTTACAAGTCATGCTGCGATTGTATCTAGAGAGTTAGGGATTCCATGCGTCACGGGAACTGAAAATGCTACAAAAATGCTGACCGATAATGAAGAAGTTACTGTAGATGGAACGTCGGGAAAGGTGTACAGAGGAATTTTAAAAATTGAAGAAAAGAAAGAAGAAAAAGTAACTTTGAAAACAAAGACAAAAGTGTACGTTAATTTAGCGATACCGGATCTTGCAGAGAAAATTGCAAAAGAAAACGTGGATGGGGTGGGCTTATTTAGGTTAGAATTCTTACTTGCCCAATATGGAGAACATCCTTTATACATTTTAGAGAAACATGAAGAAGACAAATTTATAAAATTCATGGTCAGAGAGATTTCTAAAGTAACAAAAGCATTTTATCCAAGACCAGTAATTTTAAGGTTTTCAGATTTAAAATCAAATGAGTATCGAAGTTTAAAAGGCGGAGAAAAATATGAACCTATAGAACAAAATCCAATGATAGGTTGGAGAGGTTGTTCGAGATATATTTCGCCAGAATATGAAAAAGCATTCAGACTTGAGATCGAAATTGTGAAACAAGTGAGAAAAAAGTATGATAATTTACATGTTATGCTTCCTTTTCCAAGAACTATTGCAGAAGTTAAAAGAATAAGAGAAATTCTGGAAGAATCTGGGCTTGATTTAAAGAAAATGCATCTTTATTTAATGGCAGAAACTCCAGCCAACATTATTTTAGTCGAAGAATTTAGTAAATATTGTGATGGTTTTTCCATAGGAAGTAATGACTTAACTCAGTTAATTTTAGGGGTTGATCGAGACTCAGAAATGCTTGCAAAGAAAGGAGTTTTTGATGAAAGAAACGAAGCTGTAAAAAAAGCTATTGCCGATCTTATAAAAAGAGCTCATTTGTGTGGAAAAACTGTTTCTATTTGTGGGCAAGCTCCAAGCGAGTATCCTGAATATTGTGAATTTTTAGTGAAAAATAAAATCGATGCTATTTCAGTTAACCCAGACGTTATTAACAGAACAAGATTAATGATAGGAAAGGTTGAAAAAGAATATGGTTAGTGAGAGTGCGATAAGTCTTTATGGGATTCTGCTTGTATTAACTGGGGTTCTCGTATTTTCTGTTTTTCAAAAAAAATTAAAAATTTCTCCTTTGCTTGGATGTATTCTAATTGGAATTTTGCTTGGAAGTTCGGGAATAGGTTTTATCGAATATCAAAAAATGCCTGAATGGTTGAGTTTTCTATCTTTATTGGGTTCGATGCTAATCTTATTTTTAGTCGGGTTGGAAACACACGCATCCAGAATGATGTTTTACTTAAAAAAAGCCATCTTGATTTCTTTTTTAGGAATTTTTTTCTCCGGAATTTTTGTATTCATGATTTCAGTTTTATTTTATTTTTCCATAAGTCAAATCGTTATCATAATCGCGGCTACAATAGTTACCGCAACTTCAACAACCATGGCTGCAACGATTAGCGCACATAAAATAAAAACAGAGGTTGCACATGTCTTGCACGCTGCTGCGATGTTGGACAATATCATAGGAATTCTCTTGATAAGCGTGCTAACTACCGGAAGAGGGATGCATATTTCACATGTAGATCTTCCTGCGATACTTGGGGTCATAGGTTTACTTGGTATATGTATTTTAGCTGCTTATTTTGTACTGCCAAAAATAATTCGATGGATATTTGATAAGTTTGGGTATCCTGGTCCTCAAACAAGAATAACTTTGGCTTTTTCCTTTATGTTCTTCTTCAGCGCCATTTTTGCTCAATTTCTCTACGATGCTCCTTTTGGCGCTTTTTTTGCTGGAGTTGCATTGAGTAGCATTTATCCAAAATATAAAGAAGAACTTTTAAAAATAATAACTGAGATTGGAGAAAGCTTGTTTTTCCCAATCTTCTTTTTTACTCTTGGTCTTGCTGTAAATATTTCTAGTTTGTTTGTTGAAGCGAGTGCAATTATTTTTGTCTTCCTTTATGTTTTAACTGCTATATGGGGAAAAATCGTGGGTGCGTATCTTGGAGGAAAAATAATAAACATGAATAAAAAAGAAAGCTTTATCGTCGGTTGTGGATTGATACCTAGAGGAGAGCTTGGTCTAGTTATCGCACAAATAGGTCTTCAACTTGCCATTCTAGATACTTTGCAATTTTCATCAATAATAGTAATGAGTGTAATAACGGTATTTGTTGGATTTTATTTCACGTATAATATGATACAAAAAATAAAAAATAAATAAATCTTGGAAGAATAATCATATTCAAAGCCCCGTCGTCTAGTGGACAAGGATGGAAGGCTCTGGATTGCTTTATTGAGGAGATACCTTCAGACGGAGGTTCGAATCCTCCCGGGGCTAAAGGGTCTGTGGTCTAGGGGTTATGACGCCGCTTTCACAAGGCGGAGATCGCAGGTTCAAATCCTGCCAGACCCATCGGTGGAGTAGCTCAGCCCGGTTAGAGCGTCAGACTCATAATCTGAAGGTCGCGGGTTCAAAGCCCGCCTCCACCATCTAAGGGAGCTATATGAAAGAAGTCATTTTGTTGATTTTGATCCTTGGAATAATTGCTTTTGCGTATTATCTCAGCCAAGCTCAGATTTCAGTTGGGCTAATTCCGGTAAAAATAGTAAAGTATCATCTAACAAACGGCAAATGTTTGGCATTCCCTGAAAAAGCAGAAATATATGTAAATGGGGAGAAAAAAGAAACAGATGACGCAGGTTATCTTTTATTAAAATTTGAAAATGGAAAAAACTATACTTTAGAATACAAAGGTTGTTTAGCGCAACAACAAAAAACGATACATGTGGAAAATAACAAAGCAAGTTATGAAAAAGTTTATATTCAAGAAAACGGGCTTGATTGGAAAGAAAACGTAACAGAAGATAAAATAGAAATTAATATTAATTGTTGTTAAACTCTTCGAAAAAGATATATTTTTTAAACATGTTTAAAATAAAGAGGCGTATGAAACTTAAGATATTTATTGTGTGCTTACTTTTTGTTTTATTAGTGGTTATTGGGTGTACTGTCGATATAAGCGGTTGTACTGTAATTACATATCCGGGAGAATACAACTTAATAGCTGATGTATTGAACAATGATTCTGCAACTTGCATCGAAATAACAACATCAAACGTGATTTTAAACGGTAACTATCATGTGATTGACGGTATAAATGCCGCAAATACATATGGTATAAAAGTGTACGGCGGAGCGATAACAAATGTCACCATAAAAAATATTAATCTTAGTAATTGGGCATACAGCATTCATATCACGAACGTTACAAGTTCTTCTATAGAAAACTGCTTTATTTACGATCAACCAAGTAACACGTATTATGTTTATGCGACCAACTTAAACAACACAAATATATCGAATAATAAATTCCAAGATTATCAGCTTGGTTCAAACACATTCACATACATATCAACTGGTGATGGAAATTTAATTAAAAACAATAATTTTACTGCTGTCAACATAAGTAAAGGAATTTCGTTAAATTCTGTTCAAAATTCTAAGATAGACAACAATTATTTTAACAATAGCTGGGTCAGACACGTAGAGTTGGCTTCTTCCAATGGAATTAACATTACATCAAATATATTCCTGGGGGGGAATTTGGGGTCTGGGTACTGGCCACAAGCAATTCGCATTTTTTCTTCATCATCAAATATTATAATAAAAAACAACACAGTTTTGCCTTATTATGATACTGGATTTTTAATCACCGACTCATCAAGGAACATAACAATCGAAGATAATTATGTAAACGCCACCAATGACATAGGTACTTATGTAGCATACAATATCATAATAAGAAATAATAAATTCGATACAAGATCTGCAAGCTTATATGCTATTGGATTTAGAAATTCTCAAAACATTAGTATTTACAATAATGTATTCAACTATACTGTTAGATGGCTATATGTCAACGGTACACAAAACGTAGATTTTTATAATAATACAGGATATACATCAATAGCTTATTCTGAGTATAACGAAAGTATTTTCATAAATAATTCAGCATACGTCAATATAACTAATAATTTGCTCGGTTTAAGCTCGACAATAAATATTCTCGAGATATATTCTTCAAATTGGATAAATATAATTAATAACACAATATTAAATTACAGTGGTTATGGAATTTATTTGAATTCTGCAGCAAATTTGAACGTAAAAAACAATAAATTTTATACTCCGTACTCTTCCCCGCCAATTGCTCATATTTATGGGTATGGAGTAAATTCCACGAATATAAGTTTTAATGAATTGAACAGCACAAACATAACCTACGGAATATTTCTTGAAGCGAATAGTTTATACAATCGCATCGAATACAATTCTATTTATACCTTGAGGGGAACTGGAATTTATATTAAAGATTCTCAAAACAACACAATAAATAACAATACGATTATATGCCAACCCGCAACTTCTCCTAAATTTTATCTTGGTGGAGAATATTATAGCAATGGAATATTTTTATCTTCAAGTCATTACAATAACGTTACTGGCAACCAGATCAACGCATCTACAAACTCCTTGATAAGCACTGCTTATTCGACTTACAATCTAATAGAGAACAACAGATTAAAAGAAGTTTCCGGCTCAACTTCAATAGCCATTAGCAGTGGTTCTGCGTTTAACGTTATAAGAAATAACTCTATTTGCGAAAATGTTTCTGTCAGCTGTAATTTAGCTTTACTTCTAATTAGGTGCGATAATTCTGGTAGTTGCCCGCACGATAATCTCATTACAAATAATACTTTTGCCAACAATTACAAGTCAACAATTGAACCTTGGCTCGGTGGTGCAGTAATAACTGTATCTACAAGAGTCATTTCTGAGAGTCCATACAACAATACAATAGTAAACAATACAATTTACTCTTCTTCACGAGGAATCTTGTTTTGGAATGTAACTTTTCCAAATTACTTCTACAACAACAAAATCGAAAATATGCAAAATGAAAGTATTTATCTTTATAATAGTTCTGGAATTATCTTTGAAAATAATACGATAAAAAGTAGTTTAACTTCAACGCCTTATCACTTTTTTTCTTATTATTCCAGCAATATGACAATAAATAACAACATTTTCAATTTTACTTCAAATTCAATTTCTCAAATCCACATGATGCTTAACGCAAGTTGGAACAATAATATATCTAACAACGTTTTTGAGTGCGTAAATTGTTCTTCTGCAATTTATATTGCTCATGATGGAGTAACAACACCCATCAAGCAAAAAATAACAAATAACAGAATAAATAATTTCCGCGATTATGGAGTTTATTTAGCATCAGCATCTAACTCTACAATTTTCAACAATACAATAAGCACAAATTTACCCACATCTTCAATCGGTATTTCTTTTCCAGCAACTACAAAAGGAAACAACTATTACAACGTTTCATCCAATATTATTTCAGGTACAAAGTATGCAGGAATTTACTCTTATGTACTTACTTCCAGTATATTTGTTGATAACAAAATATCGCCATCTTCTGGATATTCTCTCTACTCAACATCGACTTGGACAAGAAATAATGAATTTAATAATAACAGTTTTTCATTCTTTCCATTAAAAATGGAAGGAGGGCCATTCAATCAAACTTTTGTAGAAAATATTTTTGAAAATATCAGCGATCCTGGAGGGGCCGTACAAATCATTGGTTTTGGTGGGGCAAGAGACAACACCACTGAAAACTTTACATTTTATAAAAACAACATCACTAATGTCGTGATTGGCTTCACAATAAACAACGTATCGATTGTTTCGATTTTAAACAACAACATCTTAAATGCAACATTAAAAGGAATCAATCTTATAAACACTACAAATTCGAATATATCTAACAATTTTATCAAGGATAGCAAGTATTGTATCTATTTAATTTCATCATCGAACAACACATTTGCAAACAATAGTATAAACAATTGTACTGATTTAGACTTTTATTCGGCTCAAAATTCATCGGAGAATGAGATAATCAACTTACAAAGCAGTGAAATAAAGTTCTCATTCTTAGGAAAAGATGTTACAGTTAAAAGTTTAAACGAAGAAAACGTCCCTCCTAATCCTTCAAAACATAACAACATTAGAAAATGGGTTGATGCGTCAAACAACTCCTTAGATAGTTGGTTATTCATTAACTTTACATATACGGATGACGAAATAACAAATGTTGATGAGAATACATTGAGAATATGGAAGTATACCGGTACGTGGTGGAATGATTCGTTCTTCAACATTAATGAAGTAGATGCGGAGCATAATGCAGTGTACGCAAACATAACAGAATTCGGGAGTATATTTGCCCCGCTGGGGTTCGATATTCTTCCGCCAAACATAACGGATGGCCCAAACGTTACAACTACAATTAACTCTGCAACAATATCTTGGATTACTGATGAATTAACAAACTACGCAATAACATACTCGGATGGAGACGGATCATGGTCTGTAAGTAGCTCACATTTCGATTATTATCATCAGGTAGCATTAAATAATCTCCGAGACGGAGTTACATATTTCTATAATATTACGATATGGGACGAAGCTGGAAATAATCACACTTATTCAGGGTATAACTTTACAACTCCGGAAGTAATCGAAATTTTATACCCTGCTCCAGAAGATAAATTGGAATTCATCTTAACTGTACTTCTTACAATCTTCTTTTTATGTCTGCATAACAAAAAAGAAATTAATAAAAAATTGCATTTGTATTTAATAAATTAAGTGCCTCGGTAGCTCAGCTGGTAGAGCGATTGCCTCGTAAGCAATAGGTCGGGGGTTCAAATCCCTCCCGGGGCTTCAAAAAGGTGGTCTCATGGAAGTTGTATACAAAATAGATGAAAAAGCAGTAAATAATGTAAAGAAGATAATTGAAGCTCAGGATCGTGTTGAAGAAAAAGAAGGAAAGAAAACGTTTATCGTAAACGAATGGTCTAGGAAAAGTTTGTCGCTGAGGGATGGAAAAATTTTGAACCTGGAAAAAGGATTCTACTATTTGAAAGTTGAAGCTGAACCTGAGTTTTTCAAAGAACATGAAAAAGAAATTCTTTTTGAAGGAGTAAAGAAGTTAGAAGGTGAGGAATTAAAGAAAGCGTTAGAAGAATTTAAGAAAGAAGAAGAAAGCAGTGCTATGGGGATAGGAGCAATGTTTAGCCAATACTAAGGGTCCGTAGGCTAGTCTGGTTAGGCTTCCAGCTTCGGGAGCTGGAGACCTGAGTTCAAATCTCAGCGGACCCATTTCTTGAATTTTTGAAAATTAAAAAAAACATTAAACAAATTAATGCAAATATAAGCGGGTCCAAACTGTCCAAAAATTCAATTATTTTAGGCCAATACGGACCTAAAACAAATCCAGTCCAACTCAATAAAAAACACCAGAAAAGAGAGCCAATAAAAGAATAAAAAAATAAATTGCTGATGCGATATTTTGCAATCCCTGCCGGAATTGAAATCAAACTCCTTACTCCAGGAACAATCTTGGATAATAAAATTGCTGAATCTCCATTTTTTAAAAACCATTTTTCAGCGTTAAGTAATTGTTTATTATTAATTAAGAAGCATTTGCCATATTTTTCCAAAAAGGGCCTCCCAAACCTAAGACCGATCAAATAAAGTACGATCGACCCCAAAGCGCTACCCAAGGCACCAATGATAATAACCAAAATAAAATTCAAGAACCCTAAATAAGACAAGTATCCTGCAAAAGGAAGAATAACTTCCGAGGGTATTGGTGGAAAAATATTCTCAATCATGGTAAGAAAAAACAAACCTATATAGCCAGTAATCTGTATCGTGGAAACTATAAAATTAAAGAAAAAACCGGCCAGCATGATATTACATTTTGAAGGATATCTTTAAAAAAGTTTTTATTCCTAATTAAATATATAATATTTTTTGATGGCATAACCCGCGGTAGCTCAATGGCAGAGCGACCGGCTGTAGTCTCGATAAGGCACCGGCCTTTGGAGGTCGCCACCGGTAGGTTGTGAGTTCAACTCTCACCCGCGGGATTTTTCATTTTTTGGATGAAATAATATGGAAAAAGCGGAAATATTAAAAAGAAATTCCTTAGAAATAGTGCCAGAAGAAAAAATAGAAAGTATTTTAAAAAAAGAAAACCCGGTTGCTTATTGTGGATATGAGCCAAATGGCCCTGTACATTTGGGGCATTTAGTAACTTTATTAAAACTAAAAGATTTAAGTGAAATCGGTTTTCATGTCAAAGTTTTGCTCGCAGACTTGCATGCTTTTTTAAACATGAAGGATTTGCAGGAGATAGAAGAAAATATGGAGCATTGGAAAAAATTTTCAAAGAAATTGCTTAATTGTGAAGTCGTTGTTGGAAGTTCTTTTCAACTTGAAAAAGATTACATGTCCGACGTTTTGAGATTAAGTCAAAAAATTACGATTGATCGAGGGTTAAGATCAATGCAAGGGATTGCGAGAGATTTCGATAACGCACATATTTCGCAAATAATATACCCGTTAATGCAAGTAATGGATATAAAATATTTGGGAGTGGATTTAGCAGTTGGCGGCATGGAACAAAGAAAAGTACACATGTTGGCTTTGGAAAATTTAAAAGACTTTGGACATGAATGCGTATATTTGCACATGCCGCTTTTAGATTCTTTGCTTGGGCCTGGACAAAAAATGAGTAAATCGATCCCTGGAAGTTGTATATTTGTCACGGATTCTGATGAAAAAATAGAAAAAGCGATAATGAATGCTTTTTGCCCGGCCGGAGAAAACAACCCTGTTTTACAAATAGCCAAATACATAATCTTCTCGATGGAAAAAGAATTTGAAATAAAGAGGCCAGAAAAATACGGAGGGGATTTGAAAATAGAAAAATATGAAGATTTGGAAAGATTGTTTTTTGAGAAAAAAATACATCCTCTTGATTTGAAAAAAGCTGTGTCGGAATCTTTAAAAGAAATTTTGGGGCGGTTGAGAGTTTGAAAACTTTGAGAATATATAACACTTTGGGAAGACAGAAACAAGATTTTGTACCATTGCAAAAAGGAAAAGTAGGAATGTATACCTGCGGGCCGACAGTATACAGTGACCCACATATTGGAAATTTAAGGACGTATATTTTTGAAGACATTCTGAGGAGAACTTTGGAATACTTGGGTTATGAAGTAAAACACGTTCAAAATATAACTGATGTTGGTCATCTTACGTCCGATGCGGACACAGGAGAAGATAAAATAGAAAAAAGCGCTAGAGAAAAAAGAAAAACTGCTTGGGAAATTGCGGAATACTATACAAAAAAATTTTACTCGGATATTGAAAAATTGAATATTGAAAAGCCGACAATAATATGCAAAGCAACAGAACACATTAAAGAACAAGTAGAATTTATAAAGAAAATTGAAGAGAACGGATATACGTATATAATAGAAAATGATGGAGTTTATTTTGATACTTCTAAACTCCCTGTCTATGGTGAGCTTATTCCAAATTTCGATCAATCCAGAATAAAACCTGGTGCAAGAGTAGAATTTGCTGTCGGTAAAAGAAACCCTTGTGATTTCGCTTTGTGGAAATTTTCACCAAAGGATAAAAAAAGAGATATGGAATGGGATTCTCCATGGGGTGTTGGATTCCCAGGGTGGCATATAGAATGTTCTGCAATGGGTGTGAAATACTTGGGAGAAGTCTTTGATATTCATTGCGGAGGAGTGGATCATATTCCAATACATCATACTAATGAAATAGCCCAATCAAGAGCAGCATATGGTAAAAATCCTGCAAGGTATTGGGTGCATGTTGAATTTCTACAAATGGGAAAAGAAAAAATGAGCAAATCTTTAGGAAATATTATAACTTTAGAAAATTTGGAAAAGGAAGGAATAAATCCGATAAGTTACAGGTATTGGACTTTAACCTCGCACTATAGATCTCAATCTGTTTTTTCGCTCGATGCGGTAAAAGCTGCACAAAAGAATTTAGAAAGATTGTACGAATTCATAAGAAGATTATTGGAATTAATTGAAGAAAAGAAAGAAGAAAAAGAGGATACTAAAATCGAGGATATTGTATCTAAATGGCTGCAAGAGTTCGAAGATTATCTTTTTGACGATTTGAATACTCCAAAAATAATGGCTTTGCTAAACGAGATTCAAAAAGAAGTAAATATGAAAATAGATGACAAAAGTTTGTCTAAAGCAGATGCAAAATTAATTTATGATTTATTTTTAAAGTTTGATAAAGTATTGGGTTTAAAAATAGATTCTATAAGGCTTGAAGAAATTCCGGCAGAAATTAAAGAACTATTAGCTGCGAGAGAACTTGCACGAAAAGAGAAAGATTTTAAGAAAAGCGATGAATTGAGAAATAAATTAAAAGAACTTGGTTGGGAAGTAATGGATACTCCAGAAGGGCAAAAAGTAAAAAAGATAACGAATTAAATCGAAAAGTTTAAATATATGAGTGCATAAAAATAATCTAAGCTGTTTTTGGTGAAAGATTGAGTAAACCTACTTGGAACGTTTTGGATCACGTTTTAGTACCTAAACATGAAATATTGAGTAAAAAAGAAGTTGAAAGTATTTTGGAAAAGTATAAGATCTCAATAGATCAGCTTCCAAAAATAAAGATTACTGATCCTGTTATTGTGGCTCTTGGAGCTAAAAAAGGGGATGTTATTAAAATAACTCGAAAAAGTAAAACAGCTGGTACCGCTGAATATTACAGATTAGTGGAATAAACTCGCGAGGATTGGATATGTGGGAAGTAATGGAAGCATTCTTGAAAGAAGTTCCTCTGATAAAACATCAATTAGATTCATATAATGATTTTGTAAATTTTAGAATCCAAGAAATAATTGAGAACTCTGAACCCATAAAGTTATCCGAGGGAGACATGGAAATAAGATTCCACAGGTGCAGGCTCGAACAACCGAAGTTTATGGAAGCAGATGGGTCGAAAAGAAGTATTTATCCTTTCGAAGCAAGGCTAAGAAGAATAACTTATTCCGCTCCGTTCTACATTGAAATGGGGTTATACGAAAAAGGAATTGAAAAATTGCATGAAGAAATTTATTGCGGCCAAATACCTGTAATGATAAAAAGTAATTTATGTTATTTAAAAAATTTATCCCGTGAAGAATTAATTAAAGTAAAAGAAGATCCTGAGGATCCTGGCGGGTATTTCATAATAGATGGGAATGAAAAATTCATAGTAGGGGTCGAAGACCCTGCTCCAAATAAAATAATTGTAAATAAATCTGAAAAACCAGGAGAAGTCGTAGCTACTATATTTTGCGAAAGAAATGGCATCACAGCTAAACAAACGGTCACAAGAAATGCATCTGGAATATATTACGTTGAGTTCCCCGGATCTCCAAAAAATCTAAAATTATTTATTCTCATTTTAGCACTTGGCTTAACCTCGCAAAAAGAAATGGAAAAAATGTTTGATTCAACTTTAAAAAAGAACGAGTTGATTTTTAACTTAAAGGAAATAGAAATGGATAAGATGAGCCAAGCAATAGAATACATAGGTAAAAGAATAGCTCCTGGACAATCCGCAACAGTTCGTAGAAATTTAACAGAATACTTGCTTGATTTTAGAGTTTTACCTCACATAGGGACTACAAAAGAAAAAAGACTACAAAAAGCATACACTTTATTAAAAATTGCTGAAAAATGCATGAATGTAGCCTTTAACATTACACCAGAGGATGATAGAGATCATTATGGAAACAAAAGAGTTAGACGGGCCGGTGATCTTTTAGAAAATTTATTTGTTGGAGCATTAAACGAATTAAAAACCGATTTAGTTTACCAAGCGGAAAGAATAGAATTAAGAAAGAGAAAAATAACTTTGAAAACAATAGTTAGACCTGATAAATTTACAGGACATATTCAAAGAGCTATGGCTACTGGAATATGGAGTCAAACAAGAACAGGGATTGCAGAAATTTTGGATAGAACCTGTTTTATGTCCGCCATGAGTAATTTGAGAGTAGTAAAAAACATAGTTCAAAAGTCTGGAACAA
The DNA here is from genome assembly GCA_038874115.1 of archaeon. Lineage (GTDB taxonomy): Archaea > B1Sed10-29 > B1Sed10-29 > B1Sed10-29 > JAVZDC01 > JAVZDC01. Next base: position 123,124 of record JAVZDC010000002.1, on the reverse strand, counting down.
ACTTAGAAATGCGAGAACTGCATGGAACTCACTATGGAAGACTTTGCCCTGTGACTACTCCGGAAGGAGCAGGTATTGGACTTACCAAACATCTTGCAATATGTGGTGTAATCTCTTCAGGAATTAGAGACCAAAAGTATGAAGAAGAAATAATGTCTTTAGGGGTTGAGAAAATTGAATGATAAAATGAAAACTCCAATATTTTTAGATGGGAAACTTATCGGTTTCCATTCGAACCCTATAGAATTCGTACGGCAAGTTAGAGATAAAAGAAGAATGGGCAAATTACATTGGACATTGAATATAGCATATATTGATGGAGAAATTAGGATAAACACTGGTCCTGGAAGAATTTTGAGACCTTTAATAATCGTTGAAAATGGGAAATCAAAATTAACTCCTGAGCACATAAAACTAATAAAACAAGGAGTTCTAGGATTTTACGATCTTTTGAAAAATGGAATTATTGAATTTTTGGATGCAGAAGAAGAGGAAAATGCGTACGTTGCGCTTGATGAATCTGAGTTAACTTCAGAACACACTCATTTGGAAATCCATCCTGCTAGTATCAACTCGATAAGTGCTATAAATGCTCCATTCCAACACCACAATTCGTCTACAAGAATTTTAATGGCTGCAAAAATGATGAATCAAGCAATAGGAATTTACTCTAATTCTTATAGAACCAGATTTGATAAAACTGTGCATGTTCTACATTATCCTCAAACCCCTATTGTTAAAACTAAATATTCTCAACTTACAAAACATTTAGAAAGACCAAATGGTCAAAACTTTGTAATTGCTGTTTTATCTCACCCATATAACACAAACGATGCGGTAATTTTGAATAAAGCTGCTGTAGAAAGAGGGTTGGGCTGTAGTACAAAATATGAAACTTTAAAAACAGAGGAAATGATATACTTTGGAGGGCAAAGAGATAAAATTGAAAAGCCTAAAGAAAATGTTATAGGATATCTTGGAGAAAATGCATACCGATACCTGGATGAGAATGGAATAATCGATGTGGGTTGTGAAGTAGAAAAAGGAGATGTTTTAGTTGGAAAAACATCGCCTCCAAGATTTTTAGAAGAAATAAGTGAATTGGAAGTTTTAAAAGAGAAAAGAATAGATACGTCTTTAACTATTGATTCAATCCCTGGAGGGGAAAAGGAAGTTATAGACGCTGTTTTAATTGTTGAAAGTGGATCAGGTAACAGACAAATAAAAATAAGAACTCGTAGGTACATGAGACCAGAGTTAGGAGATAAATTCACTGCCAGACATGGGCAAAAAGGCGTCGTTGCTGCATTAGTCGATGCTTGTGATATGCCTTTCTCAGAAACTGGAATAATTCCTGATTTACTAATAAACCCGCATGCGATTCCTTCTAGAATGACGTATGGATTTTTATTGGAGACTTTGGGAGGAAAAGTAGGTGCGCTTTCTGGACGAGAGGTAGACGGCACTTGCTTTGATTCAGAAAAAGAAGTGGATTTGAAAGCTGAATTGGAAAAACTTGGATTTAAATCAAATGGTTATGAAATATTTTATGATGGAGTTACTGGACAAATGATGCAAGCAGAAGTTTTCACAGGAGTAGTTTATTATTTAAGATTAAGACATTTAGTAAGTTTGAAAATGCAAGCAAGAGCTAAAGGACCTGTGCAAATGTTAACAAGACAACCGACAGAAGGAAAGCAGAGAACTGGTGGTCTTAGAGTGGGAGAAATGGAAACTCATTGCTTAATCGCCCACGGTGCTGCACTACTGTTGAAGGAAAGACTTTTGGAAGAATCGGATAAAACAACTTTATATGTATGTAAGACTTGTAAGACTTTTGCAATAAATGATTTAATTAGAAAAAGAAAATATTGTAAGATATGTGGTGGTTCAGAAGTTTATGAAGTGGATACTGGCTACGCGTTTAAGTTATTATTGGAGTTGTCTTTAGCTTCTGGAATTTATCCAAAAATTAACTTGGGGGATATCTGTGAATAGAAAAAGAATAAAAAATATTGAGTTTGGAATTCTTTCTCCAGATGTAATTAGAAAAATGTCAGCAGTAAGAGTGATTGTACCGGATACTTATGACATGGATGGATTTCCATTCGATGGCGGGCTCATGGATTTAAGGATGGGGGTCATAGATCCGGGTCTTAGATGTAAAACTTGTGGGGGTAAAATAGGAGTATGCACAGGGCATTTCGGACACATCGAACTTGCAAGACCTGTGTTACATGTTGGTTACATAAAACATATACTTACATTATTAAAATCAACCTGTAAAGAATGCGGAAGACTTCTCGTACCGAAAGAAAAAGTGAAAAACATTCAAACCCTTTTAGAAAATCCGGATGATGTTGCGTTAGAATTGATATCTTCTGCAAAGCAAATAAAAAAATGCCCACATTGTGGAGCACAACAAGGAACTCTGAAGTTAGAGAAACCTTATTTGATATTTGAAGAAGATCAAAGACTTTTCCCAAACCAGATTAGAGAGAGATTAGAGAAAATCCCCGACGATGATTTGAAAATTTTAGGGTTTAATCCTGAAGTGATGCGCCCTGAATGGCTTGTGCTTACAGTTTTACCTGTACCCCCGGTGACAGTAAGAACTTCCATAATTTTGGAAACCGGGCAAAGATCTGAAGATGATTTGACTCATAAACTCGTAGACGTTATTAGAATTAATCAAAGAGTAGAAGAAAACATATCTGCAGGGGCACCACAAGTAATTATTGAAGACCTTTGGGACTTGCTCCAGTATCATGTTGCAACATATTTGAACAATGAGATACCTGGACTTCCTCCGGCTAGACATAGAAATGGCAGACCTTTGAGAACTCTTTTCCAAAGGTTAAAAGGGAAACAAGGGATATTTAGATCTTATTTGATAGGAAAAAGAGTAAATTTTTCTGCACGAAGCGTTATTATTTGCGATCCAAATTTGTCCATTGAAGAAGTTGGAATTCCTTTGGAAATCGCAAAAATTTTAACAGTTCCGGAGTACGTTACCCAGTTTAATTTAGAAAATATGCAAAAGTTTATTTTGAATAATGAGTACCCTAAAGCAATATCAATTACACTTCCGGATGGAAAGAAAAAAATAGTTACTGAATTTAACAAAGAAGAAATTGCAAAGGAACTAAAACCAGGTTACATCGTCGAAAGGCAGATAATCGATGGAGATATCGCATTATTTAACAGACAACCATCTCTTCACAGAATGTCTTTAATGGCCCACAAGATAAAAGTTCTTCCTGGAAAAGCGATTAGAATGAATGATGCCGTGACTACTCCATACAACGCTGATTTTGATGGAGACGAAATGAATATACACATTCCTCAGACGTTGCCAGCTCAAATAGAAGCAAAAATGCTACTGAGTGTGAAAAATCATTTAATATCTTCTGGGGATGGGTCATTCATAATTCAACCAAAGTTGGATGAGATATCTGGAATAATATTTTTAACATCTAAAGATACTAAAGTTTCAAAAGAGCTTGCAGGTAAACTTCTCGGCTGTATGAACAAACTAGAAACTATAAACGATTCCGAATCAAATGCGATTAGCGGTAAAAAAATATTTTCCACAATATTGCCTCCGATAGATCTTGAATGTAAAAGTAAAATGTGTAAAGTTTGTGGTACTTGTGAAAAAGAAAAATGTCCATATGATGCATACGTTGTAATAAAAAAAGGAGAATTGAAATTTGGAACAGTGGATAAAGAATCTTTGAAGAAAATACTTGAAGAAATTTATAAAAAATATGGCCCTGAAGCAACTGTTAAATTTATAGATGAATGTTCTTTACTTGGTTTGAACTTTGCTCATTCGTATGGTCTAACCATAGGGGTTGATGAATATTTTGCCCATCCCGAATATGTACAAAAAGTAGAAGAAATTCTTAATGAAATGAACGCTGAGGTAAAAGAAATAATAAATGCTTATTTGAATGGGCAGATGGAAAGACTTCCTGGAAAAACCTTGGATGAAACAAGAGAGGTATCTTTACTATTAAAGATTAATTCTGCGAGAATAAAAGCTGCAAAGCTTTTGGAAAGATATTTAAAAGAAAACAACGCTGCTTACAAGATGGTTAAAGGAGGGGTAAAAGGTAATGAATTAAATTTGGTACAAATGATGGGGCTTCAAGGTCAAGTAACTGTTGGTGGAAAAAGAATAGAAAGGGGCTTTAGAGGAAGAACACTTACTTTTTTCAAACAAGAGGATTATTCTCCTGCTGCACGCGGATTTATCAAATCCAGTTTTAGGAAGGGTTTAAATCCAATCGAATATTTCATGCAAGCGGCTGGAGGAAGAGACTCAACAATAGATAAAGGTTTAAATACTGCAGATTCAGGATATTTCTATAGAAGATTAGCAAATGCGTTATTAGATATCACTGCGAGAAAAGATGGGTTGGTAACGGACTCCACTAATCAGGTAATACAATTCAAGTATGGAGAAGATGGAATCTTCCCGAATAAACAAATTTATTTAACCTAGAGGGGAATTATGAAAAATGACATTCCGGAAAAAATAAAAAATCTTATAAAAAGTGAAAAAGATTTGGAAAAATATGAGAAAGCCAAGGTCGATAATGGAGAATCTGTTGGGCTTATTGCTGCTCAATCTTTCGGGGAGCGAGCAACTCAGTTGACCTTGATCACATTCCACTTTGCCGGAGTTGCAGAATTAAAAACCTCGTTAGGTTTGCCCAGATTAAAAGAACTTATGGACTTGAGATCTGAACCGAAGACTCCAATAACATACATATTCTTAAAGACACAAGATGAAGAAAAAATAAAAAAACTTGCCAAAGATATTGAGGAAAAAAGTTTGTGTGATTTTGTCGACATAATACCTGACTACGAACAAGAGAGGATAATATTGAAAATGAAGCAGGAGGCTATTCGAGCTGAAGAGTTGACTCCAGAGCAGATCATAAAGAAAGTTGAAAAAGCTGCAGGGGCGAAAGTGGAGTTACAGGATAATGAAGTCATCATAAACCTTAAAAAACAAGATATTAAAAACATCAAAAAGCTGGCTGAAAGGTTAGAAAAAGTAAAAGTCAAAGGAATATCTAAAATAAAAAGGTGTGCTATTGTAAAAAAAGATAATGAAGTTATGCTTCAGGCGGAAGGAAATAATTTGGAGGAAATCTTGAAACTTCCAGAAGTGGATCCGACAAGAACTTATTCAAATAATTTGAGAGAAGTAGAGAAAGTTCTTGGGCTTGAAGCAGCAAGAGAAGTATTTTTAAGAGAAGTTGAACAAGTATTAATTCAAAATAAAATACATGTGGATGTAAGACATCTTTTATTGGTTGCGGATGCTATGTGTGTGACTGGAAGAATGCAAGGTATTGGAAGGACGGGTATGGCAGGGGCAAAAAAATCTCCATTGGCTTGCGCTTCTTTCGAAGTTCCAATAACTCATTTAACAAATGCTTCAACTAAAGGACTTGCAGATGAATTTAAAGGAATAATAGAAAATGTAATAATTGGAAAACCTATTTATGCTGGAACCGGAACTGTTAAACTCGTATTAAAGAAGGGAGAGAAATGAACGTGGATGAAATTAAAGAACTTATGGAAAAAGGAAAAATAGAAATAGGGGCCAAGTTTGTATTAAAAAATGCAGATAAAGGCAAAATTGAAAAGGTAATTCTAAGTACTAAGTTGCCAGAAGATTTAAAAAACAAAGTAAAAGAAAAATGTATGAAAAATAAAATAGAAATTTTAGAAGCAAATTTAAGTGGTATGAAACTTGGCCACACTTGTGGTAAAGCGTTTATATGTTCAGTATTATCCGTATTGAAAAGTGATTAATTTGATCAAATTATCTTCCGAAGAAATAAAATACATTGGCTTGTTTGAAAAAGAGACCGGTACTTTAGTAAAAGACTGCATACTGCAAAATGATAATGAGATAACTTTTTTAGTTAAAGAAGGCCAAATTGGTCTTGCTCTAGGCAAAAAAGGTGAAAAAATAAAAAAAATAAAACAACTACTTGGAAAAGAAATTCACGTATACGAACACTCTGAAGATCCTCAAAAATTTGTCGCAAATTTATTCTACCCCATAAAGGTAGAAAAGATAGATATAAAAACAGATGAGATAATAATATATGTAGACCCCAATGAGAAGAAACGAGCAATAGGCGGCGGGGGAAAAAAAATAAAAGCAGTTAGGGAAATAATTAATCGACATCTTGGCATTGATAAAATAACTGTGCAATAGGTGATAAATTTTGCCTGGTGAATTTGCTGCAAGAAAAATGAAAAAGGACAGGAAGAAATTTAGAAGAAAAGGAGATATATATTATGTAAATAGAATAGAGAGAAGGTTGAGAGGGTGTAAGGATCCTTTGGAAGGTGCTCCAAGAGCTTCGGGTATTGTTTTGGAAAAAGTAGTTAGAGAACAAAAACAACCTCACTCTGGGTTAATCAAATGTGTAAAAGTGCAGCTTTTGAAAAATGGGAAAATTGTGACCGCGCATGCTCCGAGAGAAGGGGCGATAAACTTTATAGATGAACACGACGAAGTTATAATTGAAGGACTTGGTGGTTCTCAGGCTGGCGCAGTTGGTTCCATGTGGGGGGTAAAATATAAAGTTGTTGCTGTTAATGGTGTTGACTTGGAACAAATCAGAACTGGTAAAAAAGAAAAACCTAAGCGATAAGTATGTCAAACTACATTTTTTCAAGATGGAAAAGCGAAGTTTCGAATGTGGATCCAAGCTTAAAGAAATATATCTGCTTGGATGCAAAAATACATTTATTTAATGAAGGAAGACAAGCTAGAAAGTCTTTTTTGAAAAGTAAGGTACACATTGTAGAAAGGTTGATTAATACTTTGATGCGTGGAGGGACCGGGAGGAAGATAGGTGGAAAAGTAATAAGAGATCGCGGTGGTTGTGGAAAAAAAATAAAAATGTATAATGCTGTAAAAAAAGCTTTTGAAATAATTGAACAAAAAACTAAGAAAAACCCGGTGGAAGTTTTAGTAAAAGCGATAGAAAACTCTGCTCCTTGTGAAGAAACAACAAAAGTAAAATACGGTGGAATAATTTACCACATACCTGTTGATGTTGCACCTCAGAGAAGAGTTGATTTCGCGATTAGAAACATAGGAAAAGCTGTTGCTATTCGTTCTTTTGATTGTAAAAAAACTTTGGAAGAAGCGTTAGCTGAAGAACTTATACTTGCAGCTGAAAATAATGCGCAAAGTTTTGCTATCGCAAGAAAAAATGAAGTTGAGAGAATCGCGGCTTCTGCTAGGTGATTTTTGTGGGTAGAAAAGAAGAAATGGTTAAAAAAGCTTCAGAATTGATGAACTTCCCAGAAAGAATTAGAAACATCGGAATTTGCGCTCATGTGGATCATGGGAAAACAACACTTACAGACAATTTAATTGCAGGCGCAGGTTTAATGTCTGAAGAATTGGCTGGGAAAGCAGTTGTTATGGACTCGTATATTTTAGAATCCCAGAGAGGAATAACAATTTTTGCTGGAAATATATCTTTAGTTTACAATTATGAAAATCAAGATTACTTGATAAACTTGATTGATACTCCAGGTCATGTGGATTTTGGTGGACAAGTTACTAGAGCTTTGAGAGCGATAGATGGGGCAATCGTAGTAGTTTGCGCTGTAGAAGGAGTTATGCCTCAAACTGAAACGGTTCTTAGAGAAGCTTTAAAAGAAAAGGTAAAACCTGTTTTATTTATAAATAAGGTCGATAGGTTAATAAATGAATTACAAATAACGCCTGAAGAAATGCAGAATAGATTTACAAAAATAATTACTAAAGTAAATGGTATAATAAAAAAATACGCACCAGAGGAATTTAAAGATTCTTGGCAAGTTAGTGTACAAAATGGAACTGTATGCTTTGGTTCAGCCTATAATAATTGGGCAATATCTTGGCCATATCTACAAAAGACGAAAATAACTTTCAAAGATATTTATAATGCCTGCAAAGAAAACAAACAGAAAGACTTAGCTAAAAAAATACCTCTAGATAAAGTTTTACTCGACATGATTGTATCAAAATTACCCACTCCGACAGATGCACAAAAGATAAGATTATCGAGAATTTGGAAAGGAGACATAAACAGCGAAATTGGAAAACAAATGTATAACTGTGATTCAAAAGGAAAATTAGCAATCATGATAACAGGTATAAAAATAGATCCTCACGTTGGTGAAATCGCCATTGGAAGAGTTTTATCTGGAATAGCGGAAAAAGGGAAAAAAGTGATTTTAATAGGCATGGGAAAAGAAGTTACAATTCAGCAAGTTGGAATATACATGAATAAAACGGATTTATTCACTGTTGAAAAAGTTCCGGCAGGAAATATCGCTGGAATAATTGGATTGAAAGATGCAAGAGCTGGCGAAACTGCTTGTGAAGAAATAATCGTTCCTTTTGAAGAAATAAAGCACTATTCTGAACCTGTGATTACGGAATCTGTTGAGCCACAAAATCCTGGAGATTTACCAAAATTGATAGATACTTTAATAAATTTAACTAAGGAAGATCCGACAGTACATGTCGAAATAAACAAAGAAACTGGAGAACATCTAATTTCTGGGATGGGAGAAGTACATTTGGAGACTATTAATTTCCAAATATCCCATGATAAAAAAATACCGATTAAAACATCCCCTCCGATTGTAGTTTACCGGGAATCAGTGTCTAAGAAAAGTGATCCGATAGAAAGCAAATCTCCAAATAAACACAATAAATTTTACATTTATGTTGAACCTTTAGAAGACGGAGTTTATGAATTGTTGGCGAAAGGAGAAATTAAAGAAGGTAAAGTGAAAGATGCAAAACTCATTGCGGATAAACTTAAAGAAAAAGGAATGGATTATGAACAAGCGAAAAGGGTGTGGGCTATTCAAAATAAATGCGTTCTTGTGGACATGACAAGAGGGATTCAATATTTAAATGAAGCAAAAGAGTTGATAATACAAGGATTTTTAGAAGCTGTAGAAGCTGGGCCTTTAGCTAAAGAAAAAGTGCTGAAGATAAAAGTTGTACTTTCGGATGCACTTTTACATGAAGACGCTGTACACCGGGGACCGGCTCAAGTTATCCCAACAATTAAAAGAGGAATTCATGCATCTATCTTGCTTGCTAATCCAATCCTCTTAGAACCAAAGCAAAAGTTATATATAACTACGCCTCAAGAATATATAGGAGACGTTTCTACGAATATACAAAACAGAAGAGGAATTATTCTTGATGTTTCACAAGACGAGGATTTAGCAACTTTGGAGGCAAAGGTTCCTGTTGCTGAAATGTTTGGGTTTGCTGCAAGTATAAGGTCTGTAACTCATGGAAGAGCTCTTTGGTCGACTGAATATCATGGTTATGAAAAACTTCCAAAAGAACTTCAAGATCAAACCATAAAACAAATAAGAAAAAGAAAAGGATTATCTGATGAGATTCCAAATCCATTAGAACTACTTGAAAAATAATGTTAATATTCGGAGGTGTATGTGATGGCTGAAAAAAAACCACACGTTAATTTGGTATTTATAGGGCACGTAGATCATGGAAAATCAACGACTGTTGGGAGACTACTTTATGAAACTGGAGCATTATCTGAAACTGACCTTAGAACATTGAAAGAGGAAGCAGCAAGGGTTGGAAAAGCTACTTTCGAATTCGCTTTCGCGATGGATAGATTAAAAGAAGAAAGAGAAAGAGGGGTTACGATTGATGTTGCACATAAAGACTTTCATACTAAAAAATATTACTTTACGATCATAGATGCACCAGGTCACAGAGACTTCGTTAAAAATATGATTACTGGTACGAGTCAAGCTGATGCAGCAGTTCTAGTAGTTTCAACAAAAGAAGGCGTACAAGATCAAACAAAAGAACACATTTTCTTAGCAAGAACCTTGGGAGTAAACCAAATGATAGTGGCTCTAAACAAAATAGACGCGATAAATTACGATAGAGTAAGAATTGAAGATGTAAAAAAAGATGTGAGTAATTTATTAAAAATGGTGGGATACAAAATAGAAGAAGTTCAATTTATCCCGATATCAGCATATGCTGGAGATAATATTGCAAAAAAGAGCGATAAATTACCATGGTACAACGGGCCAACCTTATTAGAAGCTTTAGATAATTTGAAAGAACCACAGAAACAAATAGATAAACCATTGAGATTGCCAATCCAAGATGTATATTCAATTACTGGAGTTGGAACAGTACCTGTAGGGCGAGTGGAAACAGGGAAATTAAAAGTAAACGATAAAGTTGTTATAATGCCTGCAAATGTAGTTGGAGAAGTAAAATCCATTGAAATGCACCACCAACAGATGCAAGAAGCCGAACCTGGAGACAACATTGGTTTTAACTTAAAAGGAGTGGATAAAAAACTAATAAAAAGAGGAGACGTTGTTGGTCCAGTAGACAATCCTCCAACTGTAGCTGAAGAATTTACGGCCCAAATTACTGTATTGAATCACCCTAGTGCAATAACTGTAGGATATACGCCTGTGATTCACTGTCATACAGCACAAGTTGCTTGCCAAATCATAGAACTTGTGAAAAAATTGGATCCAAGAACCGGACAAACTTTACAAGAACACCCTGAATTCATCAAAACAGGAGATTTAGCAGTTGTAAAGTTTAAACCTTTAAAGCCAATGGTAGTTGAAAAAGTATCTGAATTCCCGCCATTAGCAAGATTTGCGATAAGAGACATGGGTAAAACCATCGCTGCAGGAATGGTTATTGATGTCAAGAAGAAACAAATGTAAAAACCTTTTTATTTTTTAATTTTTATATGTAGATAACTATGCCAGACAAGACGGATATAAAATTGGTTGGAACTGATTTAGAAAGCTTAAACAAAGTTTGTAATGATATTAAGGAGATTGCTAGAAAGGCAGGGGTAGAAATATCGGGACCAATTCCATTGCCAACAAAAAAACTTCAGATATCTACTCTTCGGACGCCATGCGGAGATGGTTCGAAAACTTGGTATAAATATGAAATGAGAATTCATAAAAGGTTGATTAGAATAGACGCTGATGAAAGAGTGCTTAGACAAATCATGCGCATCCAAATTCCAGAAAAAGTACACATAGAAATAGAATTAAAAACAAAGGAGGAATGAAAGAATGGAGGAAGAACCTAACAGAAAAGGAGAAGTAGTAATCTTGGAGATAATGGGAGCTTACGACCCGACGTATGGAGAAAATGATGGAGATAAGAAAGAAGAGTAAGTAGTCTATTTCTAGTCTCTTGCGATTTTTAATGCGTTAAAAACTTAAACCTTTATTTTTATTATTCTTTTATTATATATCGTCATGCTGAGGTGGCGGAGCGGTAACGCGCACGCCTGGAGAGCGTGTTCCCTTCGGGGATCGTGGGTTCAAATCCCACCCTCAGCGTCTTTTGTTTAAAGTTTCTCTGCCATTTTCAATTAATTTCGCAGTCCTTGTATTTTTTCATGTTTTTCAAAGAATTCCATTTGTTTATCAAAACAAATAAATTTTTTAAAAAACCAAAGAATTATTATAAATTATGGAAAAATTCAAATTCTTTCCTCACACAAGCGATGTGAGAATAGAAGCGTACGGAAACAATTTGGAAGAATGCTTTGAGAATGGCGCCTTAGCTTTATTCGAAATAATGACCAACACGGAAAAAGTTCGGGAAATAAAAAAGATAGAAGATTCTGTAGGCTCCGAAAGCTTAGAGGAACTTTTGTACTCTTTTTTAGAAAAACTTTTGATATACCATGACTCAGATAATCTTTTATTTAAAACTTTTAAAATAAAAATCAAGAAAAATACGAAATATAAATTGGAATTTGTTGCTTTTGGGGAAGAATTTGATCCAAAAAGACATGAAAGTAGAACCCTGGTTAAGGCGATTACTTTTCATGAAATTGAGATAAAAGAAAATAAAATTCATTTCATAGTGGATATTTGAAGGGTGAAAAAAATGGAGATAAGAAAAGTTTCTGAAAACGTTTGGATTGTAGAAAAAGAAGGAGGGATGAAAGTTCCTGTAAAGATTTTTGCAAGTGAAAAATTATTGGAAAAAATGAAACAAGATAAAACAATAATACAGGGAAAAAATGTCACTTATCTGCCGGGGATATATAAATACTCCATAATATTGCCAGATGGGCATGAAGGATATGGGTTCCCAATAGGAGGAGTTGCTGCTTTTGATTATGAACAGGGATGTATCTCCCCTGGAGGAATTGGTTATGATATTAATTGCGGCGTTAGAATTTTAAGAACAAACTTGAAAGTTGAAGAAATTAAACCTAAAATAAAAGAAATTGTGGATAAGATAGCTAAAAACGTTCCTTCAGGAGTTGGGAGTAAAGGGAAAATAAAATTAAGTGGGGAAGAAGAGTTGGATGATGTTCTGAAACTTGGGGCTAAGTGGGCAGTAGAAAAAGGGTTCGGTTATGAAAAAGATTTGGAGTTTATCGAATCAAAAGGCTCTTTAGAATTCGCAAATCCAAAAAAAGTAAGTTCTGAAGCAAAGAAGAGAGGTATTCCTCAGCTTGGGTCTCTTGGTTCCGGAAATCATTTTTTAGAAATTCAGAAAGTTGATAAGATATACGATCCTGAAGTTGCAAAAGCTTTTGGAATTTTTGAAGAAAACCAAGTAATGATAATGATCCACACAGGTTCGAGAGGACTTGGACATCAAGTTTGTTCTGATTATGTGAGAATTTTTATGAAAAGTTTTCCAGAAATTAAAGAAAAGCTACCGGATCATGAATTAATATACGCCCCTGCAGGGAGTACACAAGCAGAAGACTATCTTGGTGCGATGAGTGCTGCTGCTAATTTTGCTTGGTGCAATAGACAAATGATTATGCATTGGGTAAAAGAAAGTTTCTATGAAATATTGAAAGAAAAAGTGGAAATTGATTTAATTTATGACGTAGCACACAATATATGCAAAGTGGAAGAACATGAAATTAATGGGAAGACTAGAAAAGTTTATGTGCACAGAAAAGGGGGCACAAGAGCTTTTCCTCCAGGTCATCCCGAAATTCCTTCGGAACATAGAAGGGTTGGACAATGTGTAATATTGCCTGGTTCCATGGGCACTGCTTCTTATATCTTGGTTGGCTTGGAATCTGGAAAAGAATCTTTCTATTCCACTGCACATGGAGCTGGAAGAGAACTTTCAAGACATGAAGCTTTGAGAAGGTATACGGGAAAACAAGTCCAAGAGACTTTAATGAAAAAAGGAATATATATACATGGAGAATCTTTGGCTGGAATCGCAGAAGAAGTTCCTGAAGCATACAAAGACATCGATGAAATCGCAAGGGTAAGTGAAGCTGTTGGAATAGCAAAAAGAGTTGCTAGGCTCGTACCGCTTGGGGTTACAAAAGGTTAAGCCCTCATCGTTCAGTCTGGACAGGATGGAGCCCTCCGGAGGCTCAGACCCGGGTTCGAATCCCGGTGAGGGCGTGTTAAAAACGAAAATAATAAATAGGCGAACTTTACTTTTAGAAAATGGTGGAGGATTATGTCTGGAAAAACTACGTTGGATCTTTCCAAAAACTTTATTTGGATTGTTATTGGAGCAATAGCGTGTATTGGGATTATAGGCGCCTTTTATTTATCGACGCAAGTTTTTGGCCAAGCCTTCAGTAGCAGTGAAAAGTTTTCTGAGCTACAAAAAACCGTGAGACTTCTAAAAAACAAAACGACGGATTTGGAAAAGACTATCAAACTGGAGCTTGATAAAGAGAACCCCAATTTCGAACCAATAAAAGTTCAGCTGGCTTCGGTTAAAGAACTAAATGAGGATGCAAAAAAACTTATCGGCGAAATTAATCCTGAAACGCTTCCTGAAAGCTCGAAAAAAGTATTAAAAGCATATTCAATTCAAACTGAGGCATTCACATATGAGTGCCAAGCACTGGAAAATATTATAACTGCCTTTGAAAGTATAACGCTTGCGGAGGCTGCGTTACCATCAAACTTGTTAAGTGCAAATTACTCTCTAATTAAAAATGAGCTTCAAAACGCAAAAGAAAAGATGAACGAAGGTTATAAATTAGCAAATAAGACATTAGAAACAATGAATAAAATAGATGAAAGTGAATTTCCTCTTGAAGAAAGAGAAGAATGGCGAGCAGAGAAAAAAGAACTTAGTTGGTTCTTAGAGTTTGCTCCAGATACAATTACATTACTCGATGGCGTAATGAAAGCAATAGATGGAATTGAAAAAATGGCCAACGTAGAGAAAATTTTATCTTCCTCGCAAGAATTAGATAATTCAACTTTGGATTCTTGTTTAAGAGAAATCGATGGAGCAATCGCCATTTGGAGCCAAAGTAAAGCAAAGTTTAATCAAATAACTCAAAGTAAAGTCCCGCCAATTAGAGCAGAAGCGATAGCGCTTATAACTTGGTTAGATGCCAATATTGAAGCATCTCAACATCTCGAAAATGCGATAAACTATCTCAAAGAAGGGGATGAAGAATCCGCGGCAAGAGAATTGTTATTGGCTGGAATCGGAGAATAAAACTTTTTTTATTTTTTTGTTTTTTTATTGAAGCAGACTTTGAATCAAAAACATAAGATTTTTATACTAGCATTTCTAAAAAATAATTAACTATTTGTCCGGCGAGAAATAAAATCATTTATTTAAAAACTATGTTTTGAAAGTGAAAATAAATGGGTGCAGAGAAAGGACCTAGGCATGGGTCTCTTGCATATTATCCGAGAAAAAGAGCGAAAAGGATTTATCCAAACGTAAATGTATTTCCGGAAAACACAAATTCTCCAAGTATTTTGGCTTTTGCAGGCTACAAAGCTGGAATGACCTCAGTAGTAGTAAGAGATATGTATGAAAATTCTCCGTCTTATGGGCAAGAGGTCGTTGTTCCCTGCACTATTTTAGAATGTCCTCCTCTTTTTGCGTATGGTTTAAGAGTTTATGTTTCAGAAAAAGGAGCTTTACGTTGTCTGACAGAGATAATCGTAGAGGGAGAAAAAGAAATTAATAGGAAGACTAAGGCGCTAAAACAAAAAAATATCGATGAGAAAAAGAAGAAAATAGAAGAAAACATGAGCAAAATCAAGGAAGTGCGTTTACTTTTCTCTACTTTGCCAAAAGAAGCAGCGCTTAAGAAAACTCCAGAAATTTTTGAGTTGACTATTTGTGGTGGAACGATAGAAGAAAAAATAAAATATGGGTTTGAAAAACTTGGAAAGAAAATAAAAATTGGGGAAATATTTAAAGAAGGTCAATTTGTCGATGCTATCGGGATTACTAAAGGGAAGGGAACTCAAGGACCCGTCAAAAGATTTGGAATAAAAATACAAACGAGGAAAACTAAAGGACATAGAAGGCACGTCGGATCTCTTGGCGCGTGGCATCCCGCCAGAATCCTATACACGGTTCCGATGGCTGGACAACTCGGCTATCAAAGAAGAACAGAGAGGAACAAACAAATTTTAAAAATTGGGGATAAGTTGGAAGAAGTTAATCCAATTGGAGGAATCCCAAATTATGGTTTGATAAATTCAGAATTTGTTTTAATAAAAGGTTCGATCCCGGGACCAAAAAAAAGATTAGTTATATTAAGATGTACTTTGGGAAGTTCGAGAGAGAAGCCTTTTGAATTAAAAGAGATAATTAAAGCACCTCAAAATTAGTGAATAAAAATGGTAAAAATAATTTCGATAAATGGAGAAGTTGCGAAAGAAATCCAATTGCCAGAAGTATTTAATGAAGAATTTAGACCGGATTTAATACAAAGAGCTTTCTTGGCTAAAAAATCATCCAAGTATCAACCAAAAGGTGTGGATCCTGAAGCAGGTTTTAGAACTACTGCTGAGTATGTCGGTAGACGAGGGGGCGGAAGAGTTACAATATGTAGAGGTATATCCAGATTGCCAAGAATCAAAATTGGCAAATATGGATGGGGCGAGGTAAGGAGAGTACCTCAAGCAAGAAAAGGGCATGCAGCTCATGCACCTACCTCTGAAAAAATTTTAAAAGAAAATATAAATAAAAAAGAGAACAAGAAAGCGATAAGATCTGCGATCGCGGCAACAGCAAACAAAGAGATAGTTCTTAAAAGATATAAATCTATAAAGAATTTAAACCTGGAACTTCCAATAATCATAGAAAATTCTTTGGAAGATTTGAAAAAAGCAAAAGACTTGGAAAAAATTTTCGAAAAACTCGGGTTAACTCCTTTACTTGAACGGTCAAGAAAAAGGAAAATTGTGGGAGGAAAAGCTAAAATGCGAGGAAGAAAATATAAAGAGAAAAAAGGGGCTTTAATAGTTGTTTCAAAAAAGTGCGATGCTTTGAAAACGGCTAGAAATCTACCTGGCGTGGATGTTTGCTTAGCTAAAGATTTAAATTGCGTGCTCTTAGCTCCGGGAGGGCATCCAGGAAGAATTACGATATATACGGAAGGAGCGTTAGATGAGATAGAAAGAGTTTTTGGTGCATAAAAATGATTGAATGGCCATTGCTATCTGAAAAAGCTATAGGTCTTATAGAAAGTGAAAATAAGATAGTCTTCATATTCCCTACTAATGTAACAAAAAAAGAAATAAAGGAACACATAGAAAAAAAATACGCAGTGAGAGTTAAAGAAGTGAATACTTTAAATTCGATGAAAGGGTTCAAAAAAGCATTCGTAAAATTAGATAGCAGCTTTAAAGCTAGCGACTTGGCCGCAAAACTTAAAATAATATAAGGTTGAAATATGGGTAAACCACTTCACACTCAAAGAAGAGGAAAGGGTTCGCCTGCGTTTAGAACCCCAAAACATAGGTTTAAAGGGGATTCTAAATACAGGAATTATGATGAAAAAGATAAAGAAAAGGTTAGTGGTAAAATTATAAACTTTATAGATGATCCTGGAAGGGATGCTATTTTAGCCAAAGTGATGTTTGAAACAAAAGAAGTTGTTTTAATTCCAGCTTGTGAAAGCATGGCTTTAGGACAGATCATAGAAGAAGGCTACGATGCTTCGCTTAAAGTAGGAAATATTCTTCCTCTTGAAAAGATTCCTGAAGGATATCCTGTTTGCAACATTGAAGTTAAACCAGGGGATGGCGGTTCTTTAGTCCGAAGTTCGGGAGGTTGCGCGTTTATAATTTCGAAAACGCCTGAAGGAGTAGAAGTACAATTACCATCAGGTAAGAAAAAAGTTTTTGATGGAAAATGTAGAGCAACGATAGGGTGTATCGCGGGCGGGGAAAGGACTGAAAAACCTTTGCTAAAAGCTGGAAACGCTTATTATAAATACCATGCAAGAAATAGATTATGGCCTGTCGTGCGAGGAAATAAAATGAGTGTTTATGATCATCCATTTGGAGGAAAACAGCACCATGGTGCCATAACGATAAAAAAGGTTGGTGGTGCGCCAGGTCAGCATGTTGGTTCGTTTGGAGCCAAAAGAACTGGGAGGAGAAAGAGGTAGTTAAATGGCGAGGATATTTACTTATTACGGGTATACTATTGATGAGTTGAAGAAAATGTCTTTGGAAGAATTTATGAAAATAGCGCCCTCTAGACAAAGAAGAAGTTTGAAAAGAGGGTTAAAACCTGAACACAAGAAAATAATAGAGGATATAAAAAGTGGAAAAGCAAAAGAACCTATTAGAACTCATGAAAGAAATTTAATGATATTGCCTGAGTTCGTTGATCACACCTTTGCCATTTATAATGGAAAAGAATGGAACATTGTTAAAATAACTCCTGAAATGGTTGGAAGGTATTTGGGCGAATTTTCGCTAACACGTAAGAGAGTTATTCATTCTGGACCTGGAATTGGCGCTACGAAAAGCAGTAAATTCTTGTCGGTGAAGTAAAAATGAAGTACTCTTACCAAGGATCTGAAGATAAAATTGCGAAAGTATATGGAAGGGATATTAATGTTTCTTGGAAAAAAGCGCATGCTGTCTGTCGTGCAATAAAAGATAAAACACTTGAAAAAGCAATAAAATTTTTGGATGATGTAGAAAATAAAAAACAATTTATAGAGTTTAAAAGATACAATAAAAAGATGCCGCATAGAACAGGAGGGAAGAAGGGTAGATACGTAACAAAAGCAGTTAGGATAGTTAAAAAACTGCTTATGGATTTAAAAAGTAATGCTGAAAATAAAAACTTAAATATAAAAAAAGTAAAAATAATTCATAGTACTGCATACAAATCACATACGATAGTCAGATATTCAAGAACAACCGCTCCAACAGTTGGAGGTTTGGTTAGAAAGCGAAGATTATCTCCAAGCAACATTGAGCTCGCAAACATTGAAATTATAGGGAAAGAGGTGTGAATTTGATTGAAAAATACTTCATAAAGGAAGCAAAGAAAGAGATCACCATCCGAGAATTTTTGAAAAAAGAAAAAAAAGAAGCAAATATAATAAATGTTCAAGTCAAACGTACAACTACCGGAACAAGAATCATCATGGAAAGTGAAAAACCGGGATTGTTGATCGGAAAAGGTGGGAAAAGTTTAGAGGAATTGGCTAAAAAATTAGAAGAAGCAGGGGGCGTTAAAAATCCTGAGATTGAAGTAAAAGAAGTTGACAACCCAAACCTTAACGCTACAGTTGTGGCTAATTGGATAAAAAAACAATTAGAATTTGGAAAAAAACCAAAAATGGTACTTAATAAAGCTTTAGAGTCGGTCATGTCTTCTGGAGCTCAAGGGTGTGAAATATATTTGAAAGGGAAGCTCCAAGGTAAAGGAGCGCAAGCCCAAAAACAAAGAGTAATCGCCGGATACATGAAAAAAGCGGGTCAACAAACCGAAAAAGTCGATAAATGTAAAACGAAAGCAATTTTAAAACAAGGAATTATTGGAATTTATGTCGCAATCGTAAAACCTGATGTTGAATTCCCAGACAAAATAGATGTTCATAAAAAAATAAGTGATAAAATTGGCAATACTTCGGAAAAAGGAAATTAGAGGAATGAGCGACGAACAACTATTAGCAAAAAAACAAGAACTTGAAAACATCCTTTCTAGAGAAAAATCCGCTTCCTCAAGCGGTATGAAACCAGAGAATCCAGGAAGAATAAGAGAAATAAGAAGAACTATCGCTAGAATAAACACGATACTTAACGAAAGGAGAAAGAAAGATGTCAATATGTCCTAAATGTGGTTTACCAATAGAAATATGTGCATGTAAAGAAATTCAGAAAGAAGGTGCGCAGTTAATCATATATATCGAAGAAAAGAAATATAAGAAACCGGCTACAATAATAGAAGGAGTAGATGAAACAAACATAAAAGAAATTACAAAAATTTTGAAGAAAAAACTTGCTTGTGGAGGTACATTTAAAAACGGAAAAATTGAACTTCAAGGAAATCACCTATCAAAAATAAAAGAGATTCTTAAAGAATTAAATTATGATGATAATCAAATCCAAATTAAGCAAAAATAAAGAAAAAGCTAAAATATTGCTTGGAGAAATATTAGGTGAAAAGTTGACTGTCATAAAAAGTACATGTCCTGAATTAGTTGGGCTGTCCGGGATAATAGTAGATGAAACAATGAATACTTTCAAAATAGAGACGATTAAGAAAGAAGAAAAAATAATACCTAAAAAATGTTGCGTTTTTGAAATAAGCGGTGTTGAGATCGATGGGTCTGAAATATTATACAGACCTGAAGATAGGTTAAAAAAGTTATGGAGGAAATATTATGGAGTCCTGCAAGGATAAAAATTGTCCAATTCATGGGGAATTAAGAGTAAGGGGTCAAATTTTGGAAGGGGTTGTTGTAAGTAACAAACCTAAAAAAACTGTGATTGTTGAAAGAGATTATTTACTTTATGTACCTAAATATGAAAGATATGAACGAAGGAAATCAAAAATTTCTGCTCACTGTCCAGAGTGCGTGGATATAAAAGTTGGAGATAAAGTTCGAATAGGAGAATGTAGAAAAATAAGTAAGACGAAAGCTTTTGTTGTTTTAGAGAAGGTGGAATAAATGAAAGCTGTTGCTGCTAAATTAAGTGGTGGAATTACAATTGAATCTAGAATTAAAGTAGATGATAACTCTGGAGCAAAAATATTGAGAGTCATTGGAAAAGAAGATTATAGAGGAAGAAGAGGTAGGCTTGCAAAAATAGGCGTAGGAGAAATATTAATTGGAGCTGTTGTTTCTGGAAAACTTGAAATGAGAAAGAAAAGAGTACGTGCTGTTTTAATAAGACAAAAAAGACCATATAGAAGAAAAAATGGATTAAGAGTTTGTTTCGAAGATAATGCTTGCGTATTGATAAACGAAAATAACGAGCCTGTGGCTTCTGAAATAAAAGGAGTTATTGCAAAAGAAGCTGCAGAAAGGTTTCCAAAACTGGCAAGTATAGCTAAAAACGTGGTGTAAATGACTTCGAGAAAACCTTCAAAACAAAGAAAAGGAATATATAAAAAGCCTTTGCATAAAAGGCATGAAGATTTTAACGCCCCGCTTTCAAAAGAATTGCGTGAAAAATATAAAATAAAGCACATAAATGTTAGAAAGGGGGATACAGTAAAAGTGAAGTCTGGAAAGATGAAAGGGAAGCAAGGAAAGGTTATAAAAGTTGATTTTAAAAAATATAGAATATTGGTGGAAGGTTTAACAATTAAAAAGAAAAACGGAAAAGAAACATTTGTTCCTATTCATCCATCAAAAGTTATAATTCAGGAATTAAACCTTGATGATAAATTAAGAAAAGAAAAATTAGAAGAATTAAGTAAATCAAAAATTGGAGAAATGAAAAAGTGATCTGAATGGGAAACAAAGGAGGATTAAGACATCAGAAAAGAATTGCATTAAAGAGCATTAAAATACCTAAAAAATCGGCAACCTGGGTTGTAAAGGGAGATGGGCTGCCTTTATTAATTGCTATAAGGGATTACCTTGGTTTGGCACACACTGCAAGAGAAGCTGAAAAAATAATAAAGGAAGGAAATGTTTTGGTAGATGGGAAAATTGAAAGAAATGAAAAAAGAGGGTTAAAGTTAATGAATATTTTAGAAATCAAAAAAATAAATAAAGCATATTTGGTATCTTTGGATCAAAAACAAAGATTTTATTTGGAAGAAATGGACCCTTCGAAGGCAGAGGAAAAACTTTGTAAAATAGTCAATAAAACTACTTTGAAAAAAGGTAAAATTCAATTGAATTTTCACGACGGTACGAATTACATTTTAGATAAAAACGCATATTCCTGTGGAGATGTTGTGAAAATGAAGATTCCTGAAAATGAGATAATCGATATTTTTGAACTGAAGAAAGGAAACATAGCGAAAATATTAGGTGGAAATCATGCTGGAAAAATTGGTACTATAGAACAAATAATCCCGGGAACGACAACTCGAGAAAGAATGGTTGAAATTTCGGACGGAAAGAATAAATTTATGTGTCCTGAAAAATACGTTTTCGTGATCGGAAAAGGCGATTGAAATGATAAAAATAGATAAAGTTGTGTTAAATATCGGAACTGGTGCTCCTGGGGAAAAATTAGAAAAAGCAAAAGTATTACTCGAAAGGATTGCAGATCAAAAACCAGTTGAAACATTGGCTAAAAAAAGAATAGCCACTTGGAATCTAAGACCAGGTTTACCGATTGGAGCAAAGGTAACTTTAC
Organism: archaeon; assembly: GCA_038874115.1. Lineage (GTDB taxonomy): Archaea > B1Sed10-29 > B1Sed10-29 > B1Sed10-29 > JAVZDC01 > JAVZDC01. The sequence continues at coordinate 101,476 of JAVZDC010000002.1, read as the reverse complement.
GAAATAAAAAAGCAGAGGAAGTTTTAAAAAAATGTCTTGACGCGGTAGACAAAAAACTTAAAAGTTCTAATTTCCAAAATCATACTGTTAACTTTGGAGTCAAAGAATACATAGATATCCCTGGATTAAATTACGATCCTAATCTCGGCATGTATGGTTTTGATGTTTGTGTTACTTTGAGAAGAGAAGGAGTTAAACCTGGAAGAAAAATACCAAATAAAGTAAAAATAAAAACTGAAGAAACAATTAAATTTATGGAAGAAAAGTTTGGAGTAAAGGTGATCGAAGAATGAATGTTGTATTCGAGAGTAAAAAATATAAATGGCCAAGAAAGAAAGAACCTGGAAGATACTGCGAATATTGCCATAGGACTGATGGGTTGATAAGAAAATACGGATTACAAATTTGTAGGCAATGCTTTAAAGAAAAGGCGGAAGAACTTGGGTTCAAAAAATACAGGTGATTTTTTTGGATATTCTGGTAAATGCGTTAAATCAAATTAAAAATGCAGAATTAAGGGCACATAAAGAGTGCCAAATTCAGCCAACTTCGAAATTGGTAGGTATCGTGTTGCAAATAATGCAAAAGAATGGCTATTTAGGTCCTTTTGAATTCATAGATGATGGTCGTGGCGGAATTTATAAAGTATCTTTAATTGGGAAAATAAACAACTGCGGAGCAATAAAGCCACGATTTTCTGTTAAAAAAAATGAAATTTCAAAGTTTGAAAAAAGATATCTTCCAGCAAAGAATATTGGATTATTGATAATAAGTACTTCTCAAGGAATAATGACTAATAAAGATGCAAAAGAGAAAAAAATTGGGGGAAAATTGTTAGCTTTTGTTTATTAGTGATAAAAAATGGCTGAAATATCTAGAGAAATACCTGAAGGAATAAAAGTTGAACTCGATGGGAAAAAAATAATCGTTACTGGGTCAAAAGGAAAAATAGAAAAAGAAATTGCGAAAGAATTGGAAGTTGAAATAAAAGAAGGAAAAATAATTCTAAGAACAAAGGAAGAAAAAAGAAAGAATAAAGCGATACTTGGAACTTTTGATGCTCACATGAGAAACATGATAAAAGGCGTTACAACCGGATATAAATACACTTTAAGAATGGTTTATTCACACTTTCCAATAAAAGTTAATGTAGAAAAAGGAAAAGTAATAATAAAGAATTTGTTTGGGGAGAAAAAAGATCGAGTTGCGAAGATAATTGGGAACGTGGATGTAAAAGTTCAAGGGAATGAAATAATAGTTTCTGGGATAAATGTGGATGAAGTTAGCCAAACTGCAGCAAACATAGAACAAAAAACAAGGATCACAAATAAAGATGAAAGAAGATTTCAAGATGGAATATATTTGGTGAGTAGAGAATGATTAAAAAACATAAAAAACCGAAGTTTATAAGAGAAAATTCGTTTAGGAAAGTAAGAGTGACAAAAGGTAAAAAAATAGCTCGATGGAGAAAACCTCGCGGGGAAGATTCAAAACAAGCGCGCAGAGAAAAAAGCAGAGGGGCTGTACCAAAAGTCGGATATGGGCGAGAAAGAAAATTGAGAAACCTACACCCTTGTGGACTTCCTGAAAAGTTAGTTTATAATGTTAATGATTTAGAAAAAGGGTACGCGATACGGATAGCATCAAGCATTGGTAAGAAAAAAAGAGAAGAAATAATAGCAACCGCTAAAAAAATGGATTTAAAAGTACTAAATGAGTGATGATCGGATGGAATTAAACAAAGTTAAAATGTTGGCTTCAAAAATTACCAAAGCAGGAGTATCAAGAATTGCGATATTGGATCCACAAAAGGCAATACAAGCAATTACAAAAGATGATGTTAGAGAGTTACTAAAAACCAAAGCCATAAAAATAAAGAAAGTTAAAGGAATTAGTCGAGTAGGGGCAAGAAAAAGACATGAGCAAAAGAAGAAAGGAAGACAATCTGGGCATGGAGTAAGAAAAGGGACCAAACGCGCTAGATTGGAAAAAAAGAAAAAACATATGATTAAAGTGAGGGCTTTAAGAAAAACATTAAAAGAACTAAAACCAACTCTTAAAAAAGGTCTTTATCGAAAATTGTATTTGCAAATAAAAGGAGGGTTTTTCAGGTCAAAGAAACATCTTATTGAAACTATAAAAACTATGAATAAGTGAGTAAAAAATGATGAAGAGAACGTTTAAATTGAAATTCAGGAGAAGACGGATTGGGAAAACAAACCATAGGAAAAGATTAAATTTATTAAAATCAAAACTGCCGCGATTAGTAGTAAGGGTCACTAGGAATAATATAATAGCTCAAATAGTGGAGTATGATGTAAAAGGAGATAGAACATTAGTTAACACTACTTCGCTAGAATTAAAAAAATATGGATGGTATGGGCATAATGGAAATTGCCCGGCTGCCTATTTGACCGGTTTATTGTGCGGAAAAAAAGCACTGGCAAAAAATATAAAAGAGGCTATTTTGGATATCGGTCATAAAACTCCGGTTAAAGGGTCTAATGTTTTTGCTGTATTGAAAGGGGCTATAGATGCTGGTATGAAAATACCGCATGACTCTTCATGCTTCCCGGATGAGGATAGAATCTCGGGTAAAAAGATAGAAGAATATAGAAAGATAAATTTAAATTTTGAACAGATAAAACAAAAGATAATGGTGATTTGAAAATGGATTTGGAAAACTGGACGCCAAAAACAGAACTTGGAAAACTCGTTAAAGCAGGACAGATAACCAACATTGAACAATTATTCAGTTTTAATTCCCCTATCTTGGAAACCGAAATCATAGATGTACTCGCGCCCAATTTAGAAAGCATAAATCTTGATGTGAAGAGAGTACAAAGAACGACGGATTGCGGGAGAAAAACAACGATTTTTGCTGTTGTCGCTGTTGGAAATAAAGATGGCTGTGTAGGAGTAGGTACAGGAAAAGCGCAAGAATTTGCGTTGGCGATTCAAAAAGCACAAAATGCTGCAAAGAAAAATATGATATATATAAAAAGAGGTTGTGGAGATTGGGAATGCACTTGCGGGGAAAATCATTCAATTCCATTTAATGTCCAAGGTAAATGCTCCTCAGTAAGAGTAGAGATAAGACCAGCTCCAAAAGGAAGTGGACTTGTTGCTCAAGAAACAATTAAAAAGATTTTATATCTTGCCGGGGTTCATGATGTTTACTCTAGGACTGAAGGAAAAACATCTACTGTTCAAAATACTGCTTTTGCAACAATTGATGCTCTTAAAAAATTGACGAAATGGAAGGGATAGATTTGCTAGCCGTGATTCAAATTAGAAGTATGTTAGGTGCAAATCCTGAAGTAAGGACTACGTTAAAGCTTTTGAATCTTGGGAAAATACATTCATGTACAGTTGTTCCAAATAATGAATACTATCTCGGGATGCTTAAAGTTGTAAAAGATTATGTAACTTGGGGAGAGATAAATCAAAAAATTTTTGAAGAATTATTATTGAAAAAAGGTAAAATAAATGGAAAGAAAATTGAGGAAGAAGATCTAAACCTAATAAATATGGATGATTTGGAAGCTGGAAAAATAAAGCTTAAAGATCTTGGAATAGTTCCAAGATTTGGATTAAATTCTCCAAAAAAAGGGTTCAAAAAAAGTAAAAAATTCCAATACCCTAAAGGAGAATTAGGAGATAGAGGAGAAAATATTAATGAACTACTTGGTAGAATGTTGAGGGTGGAAAATGCGTAGGAAGGAAAGGAAAATTAGAAAACTTAGAGGGATGAGAACTGCGGGTAGAGGAAATACAAAACACGGAAGGGGGAAAGGGTCACACATGGGTAGAGGTTCGGCTCAAGGAGGAAGAAACATACTTCACATATATAAATATGAGCCGGAGAGGATATCCAAAATAAGCAAAGTTGGTTTTCATAGCCTGTATAAACCTTTAAAAGCAATAAACTTAAAAGACTTGGCAAAATATGATAATGAAGTAAATATCTTGGATCTTGGATATGAGAAGGTTTTAGGAGGGGGAAAGATAGATAAACCATTAATTATAAAAGCAAAAGCATTTACTGCTAAAGCTAAAGAAAAAATAGAAAAAGCAGGAGGAAAAGCTATTTTAATATAACAAAGGGAAAAAATGTGGGACTCAATTAAACCTATTTTAAATATTTTGCCTGAAGTTGAAACCCCGCAAGCAAAACCAAAACTTAGAGAAAGATTAATTTGGACTTTTGTGTGTTTACTTATTTTTGGGTTTCTCGGAATTATCATCCCAATCGGGATAGGACAAACTTCTCAATCGGAATATCTGCTTAATCTCCAACTAGTTCTAGGTTCTAAGATTGGGACGTTGGCGAGTTTGGGGATTGGGCCAATCGTATTAGCATCCATATTCTTACAATTGTTTGTTGGAGCGCAAATAATAAAAATAGATTTAAAAAATCCAGAACAGAGAAAGAATTTTCAAAGTTTGCAAAAACTTCTTGCCTTGATTCTTTGTTTCTTTGAAGCAGGAGTATATGTATTATCTGGGTTCATTCCTGCAAACCCAGGGCTAGAATTATTTGCAATTTTACAACTTGCTTTTGGTGGAATTATAATAATGTATTTGGATGAAGTTGTTTCAAAATATGGAATTGGTTCAGGAGTTGGACTTTTCATAGCTGCTGGAGTTTCGTTCACGATAATTTGGCAAAGCTTTGCATGGGTTACAGCTCCTGGAACTGGAACATACATTGGTTTAGTTCCACAAATACTTCAAGGAATATTTTCTGGAGAAATTCCGGAAAGTGCAATATTTCCATTGTTATTCACAATCATAGTATTTCTCATAGTCGTATTTGCTGAATCAATGAAAATCGAGATTCCAGTAACTTTTGGAAAAATACGTGGTTTCGGTACACGATATCCGCTTAAATTCTTTTATGTCAGCAATATCCCAGTAATTCTTGCAGCTGCTTTATTTGCAAACATTCAACTTTTTGGGGTAGTTTTACAAAATTTTGGATTTCCAATCCTTGGGCATTTTGTAAATAATCAAGCGGTAGATGGAATCGCTTATTATCTAAGAACACCTTACGGGGTCTTATCTACTCCATCACACATAGCAATAAGTTTAAGCAGTTTAAATATAATATTAAACATTATGGTATTTTCTGCTGCTATGATCATCAGCTGTGTTATGTTTGGGATGTTTTGGGTGCAAGTAGCTAACATGGATGCTAAATCCATAGCCCAACAACTTCAAAACATTGGATTGCAGATACCAGGATTTAGGAGAGATCCAAGAGTGATTGAAGAGGTTTTAGAAAGATACATACCATATGTAACTATTCTTGGTTCTGCTGCAGTTGGACTTTTAGCCGTGTTTGCAGATCTAACAGGTGCCCTTGGAACTGGGACTGGAATATTGCTTACTGTTGGAATTCTTTATAGATTTTATGAAGAACTTGCAGCGGAACAAATATTTGAAACTATGCCTTTTTTGAAAAATTTTGCGAGATGAAACTATGAATCCTGTTTTAATTCCATTTTCATTGATTGTTGTTTTGATCAGTTTTTGCTTTTTTGCAATATCCAAGATAATCGTTGACCAAAGGAAACTTATGGAAATAAAAGAAAAAATGAAAAAGTATCAAGAAGAATTGAAGGAAGCAAGAAAAAAAGGAGACATGAAAAAAATAGAAGAATTGAATAATGATGAAGAATTTTTAAAGTTAAGCAAAGAAATGATATCTTTAAGCTTCAAACCTATGTTGGTAACGATGATTCCGGCCATAGTTATTTTTTTGCTTGTTGGAAATGCTCTAGGTTCGTTTGGAACTTTAGCTGTTTTGCCTTTAATTAATCTAGAACTTAACTGGATCGGAGTATATCTCTTAGTTTCAATAATCTCATCCATTCTTTTTGAAAGTATCTATAGGAAGATATGGAAAGTATGAGACCTTTAAGCGGAGGAGTTCTAATAGATAAGCAAAAAGGGCCAACATGTAACCAGATTGATATTTGGATGAGAAAATTTTTAAAAATGAAAGTAGCTCATGTTGGTACGCTTGACCCAGGTGCCACAGGTGTTTTACTCATTTTATTTGGGAAAGCGATAAAACTCCAAGAATATTTACAAAAGGAAGATAAAGAATACATATGTTTAATGGAACTTGAGAAAAAAGTTGATTTGAAAAAATTGGAAGAGGTTTTTAAAGATTTTGCGGGCGAAATATATCAAAGACCTCCAAAAATGTCAGCAGTTAGTAAAAAGATAAGAATTAGAAAGATATATTGGATTAAGATTTTGGAAGTTAAAGAAAATTTTGTTTTATTTCACGTAAAATGTCAACATGGGACATACATAAGAAGTTTGGTTGAACATATAGGTCTTGTTTTAGGTTTGAAAACAAAACTTTTGGAACTAAGAAGAATAAAAAGTGGAGGCTGGAGCGAAGACATGTGTATTCCTTTGATTAGATTCAAAGACTCTTTCATACTTTTGGAAAAAGGTAAAAAAGAGGTTTGGGAAAAAAATATTTTATCTTTGGAAGATTTGGTAAAAGATTTAAAGAAGATATACTTAAATGAGGGTGGATACAAAAGGGCTAAAAACGGAAGATCTATTGGAGAAGAACATTTTATTAAGAAAGAAAACATAAGAGAAAAGGAGCCTATAGCTTTGTTTTATAAGGATAAAGTAATAGCTATAGGTTTTTTAAGAGAAGATAAGAGAATTAAGGTAGAAAAAGTGCTTGTATAAAAATGTGCTGAGGTGGCAGAGTGGTAATGCGCACGCCTTGAGAGCGTGTTCCCTTCGGGGATCGTGGGTTCAAATCCCACCCTCAGCGTTGTTCTTAACTTTTCTGCCCTTCTCTTTCTTTTTTCCTGTATTCTCTTAACCTTTCTATAAACTCTTCATCATTTTCCGGAAATTTCCCATCCTCTTTCATTTTCTTCAAGTATTTGAGAACATCATCCGGTGAAAAGAGTCCTTCTTCGATCAAAACATCAATAATTTTATCTCCAGATTGATGAAAAGATTCGGTTATTTTTTTGTGAGTTATTCTCTTTGGTGGCAAGAAATCCGGTCTTTCTATCAGTTCTTGATTTGGAACATTTTTAGAATCGGACTTTGGTCTAAGAAGTTGCTTAAGAAGTTCTTCGTCTGGCATTTTTGTTAATTTAGGGTATACTTTTTTAATATTATCTTTAAGTAAATGCTTTTCTTGCAAAAAGGCCAATGCTTCGCTAACACCAAAGACTTTCATAGCCGTATCCCAGCCCAATTCATCTGTTAAAGCAGCATGCGTCAGCTCATGAACCAGTTGATGCGCTAAATCATAGTTTACTGGGTCTAACTCTATAAGAAGCCATCCATTCGACAGGGCTCTGTGAGCTCCTTGTTTATGAGAAATAACTTCGATTGGCCTGTTTAGAACATTCTTCTCGTTTAAAGCATTCCGAATGTCTTCTGCAAGTTTTTTCCCCTTACAAAGATTATAAGCGTATGTTACACTCCTTATATTTCTCTTAAGATCCATAATCCATTTAGGGTCGAATAAAAGGTCAGTTTCTTGAAGTTCATTTATTTTTTTCTTAATCTTTTCTTTAAGTTTTGGCAAGTAATCAACATATCTGAGATGTGCAACAACTATGCCCAAAGGATATCTTAAATCGTGCGCAGGAAATATTTCTTCTTCAGATTCCGTAACTATGCTTCCTTTTTCAATTATCTCAGGTATTTTTTCTTTCTTTAAACCAAATTCTTCTGCAAACTCTTCCAATGCTTTTTTTATTTTCGGAAAATTTGGATTTTCACGTAGCTCCCTATTGTAACTCTTGGCTCTTTCAAGCAAATCATCTATAGAATTTACTAAGAAATTCAGACTTTCGATGATCTTTTCCCTTCTTTCCCTCGATTTTTCTTCTAACGTTTTTTGAAGCCCTTGCGCAAACTCCACATATTCGTTTAACTCTCGTAATTTCTTTATTTCCTCTACAAGTTCTTTATTTTTTGAACGTGTTTCTTTTACGATATTTTTACTCAATTTTCTTATTTCTTCAAGCTTACCAGACATTTAACTACCTTAAAAAATTCGATTTATAAATACTCTCACGTAAAGAAATATTAAAAAATTAAGTTTTATCGAAGGGTTTGTTCTTTATAAGTTCTACAATAATTTTTTATGTTCTTATATGTGTAAAAAAAGAATCTGCATGTATTCGGGGTATTTTTTCTTTCAAAAGAAACTTCTGAATTTATAAAAAGAAAAACATTTTTCAGCGAATTTTTTAGCAGACGTTCTTAAAAGATTGCTCGTATTTTTTCTAGAGAGGTGTTTATTAATATTTTAAAGAGATTAAAATTTCAACAAAAGACGAAAATTACAACGATACTTTTTTAAATAATTAGCGATTTATTTTTCATTGGAGGTGGTTCTTTGACACCTAAACGAGCCTCTGAAAATGTCTTTAAAGCGCTTGGAAGCTACACTTTCTTATTCGGAATGGTAGTAGCCATAATTGCGGGCATTGTGGCGATGAATAACTCGCTAATTTTAACAGTTCTGCCTGTAATTGGGTTGATTTCAGGGCTTCTAAGCGTAATGGGTTACGGAACGATCACAAAGCAAGAAACTTCCAGGTTTTTGGTTGCAGCAGTAGCCTTGATGGTAACTGGAGTTGGCGGAGAAATAATAGCTAAACAAATTCCATTTATTGGAATTTACCTGGCAAACATCACTCAATACATGGCCTTGCTCGCAGTCCCTGCTGCAGTAATTATAGCAATAAAAGAAATTTGGGACTTAGGCGTAAGTAAATAAACCTTATTTTTTTATTTTTATTATGAAAATTTCTGTAATAATCCCCACGTTAAATGAAGAAAAAACTTTGGAAAAGTGTCTCCAAAGCATAAAAAGCCAAAAGAAAAAACCTTTTGAAATTATGGTTGTCGATGGAGAGAGTAAAGATAAAACAAGAGAGATCGCAAAGAAAAATGGAGCCAAAGTAATTATAGAAAAGAAGAAAAGTATAGCTGCTGCAAAAAACACTGGGGCTAAAATAAGTAAAGGAGATATTTTGGCTTTTACGGATGCCGATTCTGAAGTTGATCCTGCTTGGATAGAAAGAATAGAAAAAAACTTCCAAAACAAAAAAGTAGTATGTGTTGGAGGGCCTGTACTTCCAAAAGAAGGCAATTTAAAAGACAAGACCTTGTTTTATTTATCTACAAATCTTGTTCCAAAAATATTGTCAAAATTTGGGTTTTACGCATTCCAAGGCTCTAACCAAAGTTTTTTAAAAAGTGCTTTCTTAAAAGTTGGAGGTTTTTCTGAAAAATTAGAATACTTGGAAGATAATGAATTGCCAAATAGAATAAAAAAAGAAGGAAAAGTGATTTTTGACCCGAAGTTGAAAGTGTATACTTCCACTCGCAGATTTAAAAAAGAAGGTTATTTGAAAGCAACGGTCAGGTATTTGAAAGCATATCTTAAAATATACTTTTTGAAAGAAAAAGAAGTAAAGAATTATCCGAGATATAGAGAATTGAAAGATAAGATTGAAAAAATAAAATTAGAGTAAGAGGCTTCCCGAGAAATAGCGAAAGATATTTAAATAAGCTCTTCTAAAGAAAAATAAAGAATAATTTTAAAATTAGATTTGGCGAGCTTAGAGCTATGACCTGCAGCCAAATTATCTATTGCTAAGGTGAATTAATGGAAGAAATAAAAGGAATAGTTAGGCTTGCAGAAAAAGATATCAATGGCCACTTACCATTACCTAGAGCCTTATATAGAATAAAAGGAATTGGGATTAACCTGGCTACGATATTTTCAAGAGTAATTGCAAGAGAACTTCAAATTTCTGAAGATACCCCTCTTGGTGCTCTTTCAGATGAACAATTAGAAAAAGTAAAAGATATCATTTATAATCCAACCAAATACGGTTTACCTGAATATTTGCTTAACCGAAGAAAAGATCTATGGACTGGAAAAACTGAACATTTGCTTGGGCCTGCTTTAGACTTGAGAACTAAACAAACCATTGATTTTGAGAAAAATATAAAAAGCAGACGAGGCATAAGACACATGCTTGGTCTATCAGTAAGAGGACAAAGGACTAGAACTACTGGTAGAAAAGGATTGACAGTTGGAGTAAAGAAGAAAAAAGAGACTCCTAAAAAAGCTGCAAAATCTGAAAGTAAAAAGTGATTAAATGGGCCACCCGAGAAGACTTAGAAAAAAATATTCAACTCCGAAGCATCCTTGGCAAAAAGATAGAATTATTCAGGAAAACAAACTCGTAAAAGAATTTGGGCTTAAGAATAAAAGAGAAATATGGATAGCGAAAGCATTACTTTCGAAGTATTTAAGAATTGCTAAAACTTTGATAGGTTTAAGTAAAGAAGAAAGATTGGAGAAAGAAAAAGTTTTATTGAATAAATTGGAAAAGTATGGATTGATAAAGAAAAATGCTAAATTAGATGATGTACTTTCGATAACTGTAAGAGATGTGTTAAGTCGCAGATTACAAACGATCGTATGGAAAAAGGGGTTAGCCTCAACACCGAGACAAGCAAGACAATTCATAACTCATGGGCACATTGCTCTAAATGGTCAAAAAGTTACATCTCCAGGCAGATTGATAACAATAGATGAAGAAAAAATGATTGATTGGAGAAAAAGTCCTATCGTAGTTACACAAAAACAACTAAGCGCTGAGGGTTTAGAGAAAAAAGAAGAGAATGTAGAAGCTAAAGGTGAATAAGATGGCTGGAGAAAAGTGGGGTATAGCTCATATTTTTTCATCGAAAAACAACACTATAATAACGATAACAGACATAACCGGAGCAGAAACTATAGCCAAATGCTCTGGGGGAATGGTTGTGGATGCGGACAGAAAAGAAGGAACACCTTATGCCGCTGCTACTGCTGCACAAAAAGCAGCAAGTCAAGCTTTAGAAAGGGGCTTGGTTGGGGTTCATATCCAAGTTAGAGCGCCAGGTGGACATTTATCTCAGATACCTGGCCCTGGTGCACAGGCAGCAATAAGAGCCTTAGCTAGAAGTGGATTAAAAATAGGTAGAATCGAGGATGTTACTCCCATCCCTCACGATAGAACAAGAAGACCAGGTGGGAAAAGAGGAAGAAGGGTGTAATAATGGAAATATATGATAAAAAAGAGAATGGAAATATTCTTACATTTGTTTTAAAAGCCAACTACGCATTTGCAAATGCATTGCGAAGAACTCTGCTTTCAGAAATTCCTACCTTGGCTATTGATGAGGTGGATATTTACGAAAATAGTAGTTCCTTTACTGATGAGTTTATTGCGCACAGGCTTGGCCTTATACCTTTGGAAGCAAATCCTAAAAAATTTAAGTTTGCGAAAGATTGTTGCGATGGCCAATGTGAAAAATGTGCGGCGATATTTGTTTTAGATGTTGAAGGGCCAGGAATGATATATTCAAAATCTTTGAAATCAAAAAATCAAAACGCGGCAGTAGCTGAAAAAAAGATTCCTATAATACATTTAAAGGAAAAACAAAAACTTAGGATAGAAGGAAAAGCAATACTCGGAATTGCTAAGGATCATGCTAAATTCCAATGTTGTTATGCCACTTATCGGGCAAAACCTATTCTAGAGATCCCAAAAAATGTTGACAAAAAAATAGTGGATATATGCCCTAAGAAAGCTTTAACTTGGAAAAACAATGAAATAGTCTTTGATGAATGGAAATGTATAGGATGTAAAAAATGCGAGCAATTTGGTGCTCAGTTAAAATATTCGGATGAAGAATTCCTATTTACCTTGGAATCTTACAATAATATTCCTCCAAAGGATCTATTGAAAGAGGGTTTAAAAATACTTGCAGAGAAAGCGAGCGCGAAAATTGAAAAAGAATGAGTGCAGGGGTTGCCGAGTGGCCAAAGGCGCAGGACTGAGGCTCCTGTGGGTTAGTCCCTGCGCGCGTTCGAATCGCGCCCCCTGCATTTAGCAGGTGAGATAATTGGCTACCACAAACATAAATTTGATAAAATTAATAGAAGCTATGAGAAAAGAGAAAAGTAGATTTTGGAATAAAATAGCGGATGAATTAGAGAAAGGAAAAGTGGAAGTTAATATTTGGAAAATAAATAAATACACTAAAGAGGGGGATAGAGCCATAGTGCCTGGTGTTGTTTTAGGAAGCGGGGAGCTGGGTCATAAAGTAACTGTTATTGCTTGGAGATTTTCAAAATCCGCTAAACAAAAACTTGGGGATAATGCAATTTTAATTAAAGATTTTTTCGAGAAAAATAAAAAAGATGTTGATTTAATAATATTGAAATAAGGTGAATCGCGTGGTTGTATTTGATCTTGAAGGATGTATTCTAGGTCGTGTTGCATCAAGAGTGGCAAAAGAAGCATTAGAAGGGAAACAAGTATGGTTAATCAATGTAGAAAAAGCAGTAATAACTGGAGATCCGGAAATGGTTATAAATAAATATAGGCAAAGGTTTTCAATAAAAAACATTGCAAAACCGGAGCATAGTCCTTCAAGATCTAGAAGACCTGATTTATTTGTATCAAAAATCATATCTGGAATGCTCCCAAGGTCTAAAAGAGGAAAGGAAGCTCAAAAAAGAATTAAAGTATTCATGGGTCATAAAGATTTAAAAGAAAACCCGAAAAAAATATTTATTTGCCCAGAAAATAAAAAAAATATAACTGTTTTAAATATTTGTAGAGCCCTTGGTTGGACTGGTGATATTGAATGAAAAAAGAAAAAATCGTGATAGGGACTGGTAAGAAAAAGACTGCTGTTGCTAGAGCGAGAATAAGAAAAGGTGAAAACACAATAACCATAAACGGGAAAAATATTTCCGCATATTCTCCATTAATTCAAGAAATAATAAGAGAACCAATAATTTTAGCAAATTTCGTGGTTCCGACTTTGGAAAGCCTTGATATTAAAGTAAATGTTAGCGGCGGGGGAGTGATGAGTCAAGCTTACGCAGCTCGCACGGCGATAGGAGCAGCATTATTGGAATGGACGGAAAGTGAAGAATTGAAAAAAGTATTTAATGAATACAATAGAAACTTATTTGTAAGTGATACTCGTAGAAAAGAACCAAAGAAATATTTGAGGAAAGGGGCGAGAGCTAAACCAACTAAATCATATAGGTGAAAGAATTGATAATCCCGGTACGTTGCTTTTCCTGTGGAAAGCCAATTGGTCATTTGTGGGAAGAATATTTGGAGAAAATTCAGAAGAAACCGAAAGTGGAAGTTTTGGATGAACTCGGGTTGACTAGGTATTGCTGCCGAAGAATGCTTTTAGGGCATATTGATTTATATCCGGAGATCGTAGTTTATGATTAAGGGGTCATGGGGTAGCCTGGTCCATCCTACCCGCTTAGGGAGCGGGTGACCTGAGTTCAAATCTCAGTGACCCCACTTAAAAGTGATCGATTGAAAGAAACAATAATTACTGATATTAAAGTAAGAAAAGTTTTGAATTCAAAAGCAGACTGGACAATTGAAGTTGAAATTAGCACAGCAAAAGGACGAGGGATAGGAAGCTGTCCTTTAGGTACGTCCACTGGAGAGCATGAGGTTAAACCTTTTTCGAAAAATATCGATGAAACAATTCGAAAAGGGAACGAACTCATAGGAAAATTGTTTGGGCATGATTTGGAAAATATAGCTGAATTTGATAAAATAATAAAAGAGATTGATGGTACTGAAAATTTTTCAAATATAGGTGGAGCACTTTCTACTGCATTATCAATCTCCGCTGCAAAGGCTGGTGCAAATTCGCTTGGCATTCCATTGTTTAGGCATCTTGGTCCTGGAAAAAAACTACCATTTTTGTTAAGTAAAGTGATTGGGGGCGGGAAACATGCTAAAGGGCCTACATTCCAAGAATTTTTAATCATGGCTACTGAAAAAGAATTTGAAAAAAATCTAGAATTAAATTTAGAAATATTTAAGGAAATTGGGGAGATATTGGATAAAAAAGATAAAAACTTCATGCGAGCGAAAGATTTGGAAGGAGCTTGGGTGACATCATTAAATGAGGAAAAATGTGTAAAACTTATTGATGATTTGCTCACATCAAAATACAAAAATAAAGAAATTGTATTGGGGATAGATTTTGCTGCAAGTAATTATTATTCAAACGGGAAATATGTTGTAAACGGAAAAAGAATGAAAATAGATGAATATGAAGAATATTTGGCAAGTTATGTAAAAAAATATGGAGTGACGTACCTCGAAGATCCTTTTGATCAAAACGATTTTGATGCTCATAAGCGCTTGATTGGAAGATTTAAGAAAATTGTTTTATGTGGGGATGATTTATTTTGTACAAACAAAGATAGATTACAAAAAGGGATAGAATCAAAAGCAGCGAACTCAATAATAATAAAACCTAATCAAGTAGGTACTGTGAGCGGTGCTATGGAAGTTGTGGAAATGGCTAAGAAAAATCATTATCTACCCGTACTGTCTCATAGATCAGGGGAGACTGAAGACAATTTTCTCGCTCACTTTGCAGTGGGGTGTGAAATTCCAATTTTAAAAATAAGTTTATCTGGTGGAGAAAGGATCGCAAAAATAAATGAGCTGCTCAGAATTAATGAATATTTGAAAAAAGAAGGTGTATAAAATGAGTGAAGAAATTCAACTTACTCAACCTTTAGTTCCTTTAGAAAAGTATTTGGAATCAGGAGTACATATAGGGTCTAAATTTAAATCGGGATACATGAGAAAATTCATATATAAATATAGACAAGACGGGATATGTGTTTTTAACATAGCACAATTAGATGAGAGGATTAGAATTGCGGCTAACTTTTTAGCTCAATATGAACCAAAAGATATACTAATAGTAGCTAGAAGAACTTATGCTCAAAAACCGGCAAAGAAACTTGCTGAGTGCATTGGAGCCAACGTAATTATAGAAAGATTTGTACCTGGAACATTGACGAACCCAAGAAATGAAAATTTTAAAAACATCAAAGTAATTTTTGCTGGAGACCCACCGACGGATAAACAAGCGATAAAAGAATCAGGAAAAGCAAAAATACCAGTCATATCGATTTGTGATACTAGCAATCTTGTCAAAGGCATGGATTTAATAATTCCCGCGAACAATAAAGGTAAAAAAGCTTTAGCTTTAATATATTGGCTTTTAGCTAGAGAAATACTTAAGAAAAGAGGAATGATCAAAAACAATGACGAATTTAAGTATAAAATAGAGGATTTTGAATCCAAAGCATTGGAAATGATCAAAAATGCAGATAAAAAGGAGCCCAGCAGTGAAAGGTAGTTTTTACCCGGCAAATAAAGAAACTTTGGAGGAAAAACTTGACGAATTCTTTAAAAAGATTAAAAAAGAGAAAGACGTTCTTGGAGGGATAGTCCCCCACGCGGGGTATGAATTTTCAGGCAAGGTTGCCGGTGAATTTTATTCAAGACTTGAAAAGAAAAAATGTTTTATTTTGCTAGGGCCCAACCATAGTGGCTTTGGACCAAACATATCGGTCTATTCTGGAGATTTATGGGAAACACCCTTGGGCGAAATAAAAGTAAATAAAGAAAAAACAGAAGCGTTGGGCGAAGTTTTCACACTTGACGAATACGCTCATTTTTTAGAACATTCTATAGAGGTACAACTCCCTTTTATTCAAAGGATAAACCCTGATGCTACCATCGTTCCCATATGTATATTAAATCAAAGCAAAGAGCTTATGAGAAGATTGGGAGAAGAAATTTTTAGAATTGCAGACAAAGATACTGTAGTTATCGCAACAAGTGATTTTTCTCATTATGTTCCTCAAAAAGTAGCAGAAAAAAATGATTCGGAAGTAATTGAAGCAATATTAAATTTGGATGTTGAAAAATTATTCGAGCTGGCTGAGCATGTCAGCATGTGTGGCCCTGGTCCTGTAGGGGCGCTTATGCATTATATTTTGAAAAAATCTGGAAAAGGAAAACTACTCAAATATGCAACAAGCGGGGATATTACTGGGGAAGAAAGTTCTGTCGTAGGTTATGCGGCCATAATATTCAAAGGGGGTAAAAAATGAATCTGGAAACTCAAATATATAAACATGCTCTGAAAAACGCATGCACACATGATGGGAAAGCTCAGATTGGGCCAGTGATAAATAAAATAATCGGGGAATTTCCTGAAATAAAAGAAAAGATAGGTGAAATTGGTAAAAAAGTAAAAGCTATTGTGGATGAGGTAAATAAAATGTCGCTAGAGGAACAGAAAAAGAGACTTTTAGAAATATGGCCAGATGCTTTAGAGAAAAAGGAAGAATTGCCTAAAGAGTTGGTGCTTCCAGACGCTGAAATTGGAAAGGTGGTTCTCAGGCTTGCCCCATTTCCATCGGGCCCTCTACATCTTGGGAATGCTAAAACTTATCTTTTAAATGCTATTTGCGCAGAAAAATACAAAGGAAAATTATATTTTGTCATGGACGATACTATTTCGTCTGAAGAAAAAGCAATAGTTCCCGAAGCATATAAACTTATTCCTGAAGGGTTTGAATGGTTAAATGTAAAGTGGGATGGAGACATAATATACAAATCTGATAGATTGGAATTGTATTATGATTTTGCTAAAAAAATTATTGAAAAAGGAAAAGCATACGTATGTAAATGTAGTCAAGATGTTTTGAGAGAAAATAGAGCAAAGGGGATAGAGTGCGAGCATAGAAATCAAAGCGTTGAAGAAACGATGAAGGAATTTGAAAAAATGATTGCGGGGGAATATAAAGAAGGAGAAGCCGTATTAAGATTAAAAACAGATATGAAGCACCCAAATCCAGCATTTAGAGACCGCGTTTTGATAAGAATTTGCGAGAGAGAGCATCCAAGAGTTGGAAAAAAACATAAAGCTTGGCCTTTGCTAGAATTAACTTGGGCTTATGACGACTATGCTCTTGGAGTTACTCATATTTTGAGGGGAAAAGACTTAATGATGGAAAGCGAAGTTTGTAAGTATATTTGGAATTTATTGGGGATAAAACCTCCAAAGATTATTCATCTTGGTCTTATCCAAATAGAAGGGGTTAAAATAAGCAAAAGCAAAGCTCAAAAAGAAGTTATGCGCGGGGTTTATTCTGGGTGGGATGATCCAAGAACTTGGTCTCTTCAATCTTTGAGACGCAGGGGAATCCAACCGGAAGCAATAAGAGAATTTGTGGAAAGCATAGGAATAAATGAACATGATATAACTGTTCCTATTGAAAAATTATATGCGATTAATAGAAAAATAATTGATGAAAAATGCAATAGATATTTCTTTGTGGAAAACTCGGTGAAAATAAAAATAGATAACTTAAAAGAATGCGTAGTAAACGTATTTTACTATCCTGGAAAAAATGAAAGAGGATTTAAAGAATATAAATTTAAGGAAGATGAGTATGTATTCTTACCTTACTCTGAAGTTAAGAACAACATCAGCAAAATTATTCGATTAAAAGATGCATTTGCAATAAAGATATATGAGGAAGGTAAAGCTGAATTTGTAGATACTTCAGATTTAAGTATGCCAAAAATACAATGGGTAACCAAAGATAATATACCTTGCAAAGTCGTTATGCCTGACGGCGAAGTGAAACAAGGCTTGGTTGAAAAATATATAGAAAGAGAAGATGTTGGATCTTTGGTCCAATTTGAAAGGTTTGGGTATGCTAGACTAGACTCTAAAGGTAAGGAATACGTCTTTTATTACGCGCATCCATAAAAAGAAATATTTAAATAGTATGAAAAGAATATTGTTAATATCCGATGATTTAAAAAAGGAGGATGACATATGGAGAAGTTTTCTGTCCCGAAAGAACTTGTTTCTGAAACCATAAAAGCTCTAGAAACTGTGAGAAACACGGGAAAACTGAAAAAAGGAGTAAATGAAACAACAAAAGCGGTTGAAAGAGGCCAAGCAAAACTAGTGCTAATAGCAGAAAACGTAGTGCCGCCAGAAATAGTTGCACATTTACCGGTGCTTTGCGATGAAAAAAAGATTCCTTGGATAATAGTCCCAGATAAAAAAGAACTTGGAATCGCTGCTGGATTAACTATTCCCACTTCAAGCGTTGCAGTCTTGGATGAAGGGGAAGCAAAAGGAGCAATATCTGGGATAATAAAAAAAATAGAAACATTGCGCCAGAATAAGTGAAGCATATGCCAACGCCAGCTGAAGTTGTTGAAATTTTGGGAAAAACTGGAGTTTATGGAGAGATCCACCAAGTTTTAGCAAAAATCTTAGATGGGAAAGATAAAGGTAGAATTATACGAAGGAATGTTAAAGGAAACGTTAGAGTGGGAGATATTTTAATGTTAATAGATCCGGAAACAGAAGCTAAACCAATCCAAGCGAAGTGAAAGATATGATTTGTTCTTTCTGTAATTCTAAAATTGAAAAAGACAGAGGAAAAATGTTTGTATTAAGAACCGGAGAAATCTTTTATTTCTGTTCTTCCAAATGTGAGAAGAATTGGAAAAAGGGTAGGAATCCAAGAAAACTTAAATGGGTAACTAAGAAGAAAAAGGTGGAAAGTTGATTTTATTGATTTTTGGCCCGCCAGGAGCTGGAAAAGGGGTATACGGGCAAGAACTTTCAAAAAAACTTGGGCTCGAAGTAATATCTACTGGGGATCTATTGAGAAAAGAAATTAGAGAACAGACGGAGTTTGGTCTAAAGATAAAAGGAATTTTGGATCGTGGAGAACTTGTACCGGATGATGTTATAATAGAATACATGGGAAAAGTATTATCTGGGAAAGATAACGTTCTTTTGGATGGTTTTCCAAGGACAGTGAAACAAGCTGAAGCTTTGGATAAAATAGCAAAACCGGAGATAGTAATTTATTTAAACGTTCCAAAGGAAATTATTGTTAAAAGATTGGGCGCAAGACTTGTTTGCGAAAAATGCGGAGCATCTTACAACAAGATAACGCTTAAACCAAAAAAAGAAGGAATCTGTGACTCTTGCGGAGGAAAACTTTACGTCCGCGATGATGATAAGCCGGAAGTTATAGAAAAAAGATTTGAGAAGTATGAAAAAGAGACTAAAGATGTTTTAGATTTTTATAAATCAAAAGGCATCGTTTTAGAAGTTTTAAATGATAAAATAAATACAGACATAAAAGAAGCTTCGGAAAAAATCTTGAAAGCAATAAAGAAAAAATCAAAGAGAATTAATCTTTAACCAAATAAACCATTTTTGTGAATTTTTATGATGCGTTCTCCAATCATATCAGTACTTGGGCATGTAGACCATGGGAAAACTACTCTCTTAGATAAGATAAGAGGCAGCAACATTGCTGCAAAGGAACCTGGTGCAATAACTCAACACGTTGGAGCTTCGTTTATACCTGTGGAGGAAATAAAAAAAAGATGCAGCGCTATTTTAAAAAAATATTCTTTTGAGTTAAAGATAAATGGGCTTTTATTTATCGATACTCCTGGGCATGCTGCTTTTATGAACATGAGAAAAAGAGGCGGAAGTATTGCAGACTTGGCGGTATTAGTCATAGATATACAGCAAGGAATTCAAGAACAAACCAAAGAAAGCATTAAAATTTTGAAATCTTTTAAAACACCTTTTGTAATCGCTGCGAATAAAATAGACTTAATCGAAGGCTGGGAACCTCAAGAAAATGCGTGCTTTTTGGAAAGCTTAAAAGTTCAGCGAGAAGATGTGAAAGCGAGGTTGGATGAAAAAATATATAAAATTGTTGCTGACCTTGGGGAAGAAAATTTGAATAGCGAAAGATTTGACAGAGTAAATGATTTCACGAAACAAATTATGATAATTCCTGTTTCTGCAAAAACGGGGGAAGGGGTACAGGAAATATTGCTTTTTTTGGCGGGTTTGGCTCAAAAATTCATGGGGGAAAAATTACATATAGATCTGGAAAAAAAGGGATACGGGACTGTTTTAGAGGTTAAAGAATTTAGCGGTCTTGGAGTAACAATGGATGTAATATTGTATGAAGGAAACATATCTGTCGGAGATTATATTGCGGTGCAAACTCTTTCTGGGCCGGCTACCGCAAAAGTAAAAGCTCTTCTTTTACCTGCTCCAATGGAAGAAATCAGAGACCCGCGGAAAAAGTTTAAAAATGTTGAAAAAGTTTATGCTGCTGCAGGAGTAAAAATTTCAGCTCCAGGTTTGGAAAATATAATTGTCGGATCTACTTTGGCTGTTGGAGAAAGCGAAGAAGAAGTTTTGGAAAAAATAAAAGGGAGTATAGTTGAAACGGAAATACATGTTGAAAAAGAAGGAGTGTGCGTAAAAGCTGATGCTCTTGGATCTTTAGAAGCTATAGTGAAATTTTTTTCTGAAAACAAAATTCCAATAAAAAAGGCATCAATTGGGGCAATAAATAAGAGCGATGTTCTTGAAACAGAAGCTGAGAGACAGAAAAATAGATACTATGGTATTATTTTTGGTTTTAATGTAGCAGTTTCTGAGGATGCGATGCAAGAAGCAAATAAAAATAAAATTCCGATAGTAGTTTCGAATGTAATATATGATTTTATTGAAAAATACGCTGCGTTTGTAAAAGAAGAACAAGAGAAAGAAAAAATTGAACTTTTGACAAAATTCAACTATCCTTTTAAAGCTAAAGTTTTACCCGGGTGTATTTTTAGATCGAGCAAACCAGCGATAATAGGTGTAGAAATATTGGCCGGGGTAATAAAACCTGAAGCAAAAGTCATAAACGAGAAAGGAATTTCTCTTGGAAAAATACTTTCAATCCAAGAAAGTGGGAAAAGCTTAGATAAAGCGGAAAAAGGACAAAAAGTTGCTATTGCAGTAAGCGATGTTGTCTGCAGTAGAAATATATTTGAAGGAAGTATTATTTATGCTGAAATACCATTAAAAGAAACATATATTTTAATAGAAAAAAATATAGAAAAAGATATTGTCAAAGAAATTCAAAAAATCATGGAAGGGAGTGAGAAAAGATGAAGATAGTAATTAGTGAGAAAAGTGGAAAAAGTTATCAGACTGAAATTGATGAAACTAGAGCAAAATTATTATATGGTTTAAAAATCGGACAAACTTTCGATGGAAAAATATGCGGTGCTCAAGGATATGAATTAAAAATAGCTGGAGGAACGGATAAAGATGGTTTTCCGATGCGCTCAGATCTAAGCGGAGCGGTAAGGAAAAAGATTTTTATTTCAAACAGGAAAGGAGAAAGAAGTAGAAAAACTTTTCGCGGAAACACTATAGCTGAAGACATCGCACAAGTAAATACTATAGTAGTTAAGGAAGGGGATAAAAAACTTGAAGAATTATTCCCTAAAAAAGAAGAGAAAAAATAAGGTGAGAAAATAGTTAAACAATCCGAAGTTACTATTGGGACTGCAGGGCATGTGGATCATGGGAAAACAAGCATAATAAAAGCAATTACTGGCGAATGGGTAAGCAAGTATAGTGAAGAATTAGAAAGAGGAATCACCATAAAGTTAGGATATACTGAAATGATTGTTTATAAATGTGAGAAATGTGGAAAAATTTTGAAAAAAGAAGAATGCGAATGTGGCGGTCCAGTTTCAGAAAAAAGACGAATTGCTTTTTTGGATTGTCCAGGACACGAAAGCTTAACTACTGTTATGTTGTCTGGAGCTACTTTAATGGATGGTGCTTTACTCGTTATTGCTGCAAATGAATCAGTGCCACAACCACAAACTTTAGAACATCTTCTTGCTTTGAATGCTGCAGGAATAAAAAATATAATTATAATTCAAAACAAAATAGATTTAGTATCTGAAAAAGAAGCAAGAGAGAATTATTTGCAAATAAAAAATTTTGTGAAAAACACTGTTGCTGAAAACGCACCAATAATCCCAATAGCTGCTCATCAAGAAGTGAATATCGATGCATTATTATATGCTATCGAAAAATATATTCCTACACCTAAAAGAGACCTAGAAGCTACTCCAAAAATGTATATCGCAAGATCTTTTGATGTAAATAAACCGGGAGAAAAAATAGAGAAGATAAAGGGAGGGGTAATTGGAGGATCTCTTATTTGTGGAAAAATAAAAGTTGGAGATTGCATTCAAATTTTGCCTGGAATAGAACAAAAAAATGAATATTTGCCTATAAAAACTAAAGTTACGAGTATTTCTTGTAAATGGGGAATGCTTGAAGAAGCAGTTCCTGGAGGTTTGATTGGGCTTGGGACAACTTTGGATCCTGTTCTGACGAAAAATGATTACTTATCTGGAAACATGGCCTGTTTGGATGGACTGCATGTAAATATTGAAAAAGATATTATACTGGAAGTACATGGCCTTATTCCTGAGATAGAACAATTAAAAAAAGGGGAAACTATAGTAGTTACTAGTGCAACAATAACCAGTATTGGTACCATCCAAGAAATAAAAAAGGATAAAATACGTGTTATTTTGAAAAAACCAGTTCCTGCGGAAAAGGGACAAAAACTAGGAATAATTCGAAGGTTGAAAAATCGGTGGTCTTTATTCGGTTACGGAATAAAGTGTTAGTTTTTTTGGATACAAACTTTCTACTGATGCCTGTAAAAAATAAGATAGATATTTTCCAGGAAATTCAAGAAAAAATTCCTGGAGCGACGCTGTGTACAATTGATTTGGTCGTAGATGAATTAAAGAAAAAAAAGAACATTGCTTCCAAAACTGCTTTGATGTTATTGGAAGCAAAAAAAATAAAAATATATAAAACAAATGAAAAAGAAGCAGATGAAGCATTATTAAAAATAGCTCAAAAAAAGAAAGGCATCATAGCAACAAACGATTATCTTTTAAGGAAAAAAAGTAGATTAATTAAAATACCTGTATTATTTTTAAGGAAAAAAAGAATAATATGTTTAACTACGGGGGATTTGGATGTATTATGAAGTTACAATTGAAGATGTAGTCCGATTAGATCCTGCAAGATTCAACGAGCCAATAAAAGAAGCGGTTTTAAAAATTTTGAAAAACACATACGAAGGTAAAATAGACAAGGACCTCGGTTTAATTGTAGCAATTACGGAAATAGAAGAAATTGAAGATGGGTTGCTGGTACCAGACGATCCTGGAAGTTTCCACAAAACTAAATTTAAAATGATTTGTTTTAAACCGGAACTTCATGAGATAATTAGGGGGTATATTACAAACATAACCGAGTATGGTGCAGTTGTTAGATTTGGCCCTATGGATGGGTTTATGCATATTTCGCAAATAGCGGATGACTTTATCTCATATAATGGAAAAACGCAGAGCTTAACTGGAAAACAGAAAAAAATAAATTTGCAGGCAGGAGATGTGGTAATTGCGAAAATAATCGCGGTCTCGTTGAAAAATAATGTGGCTGAAAGCAAGATAAATCTAACTATGAGACAACCAGGTTTGGGTAAAATAGAGTGGTTAAAAGAGGTTGAAAAGAAATGAAAGCTTGTAAAAATTGCAAATATCTTACTTCTGAAGAAAAATGTCCAGCGTGTGGAAGTACGGATTTAACTCCGTATTGGAAAGGCAGAATAATTGTCGTAAACCCCGAAAAATCTGAAGTCTCAAAGAAACTGAACTTATCCTTACCGGGGGAGTACGCATTAAGAATAGTTAAATAATATGCTAAAGCTAAATGCAAGATTAAGAAAACTATTGAAAAAACCTTTGGCAAAACCTAAAAAGGAAATTCCTGAAGAAATAAGATTTGAAAATATAATTTCGATTGGAGACATTGCGAGTTACAATTTATTAAGGTTGGACATTACTCCAAAGATTGCTGTATATGACGGAAAAGAAAGGAGAAAAAAAATTAGTAATGAAATTCTAAGAAGATTGCGCTTTAAAAAATACCTTAGGTTAAAAAATCCTCCAGGACATATAAACCTGGAAATATTTGAAAAATTTAGAAAAGCTTTAAATGAAGAAAAATACATCTATGTTTTTGGGGAAGAAGATTTGCTTACTTTGCCTGCAATTTTATTTGCCCCTGAAGGTTGGTTTGTTTGTTATGGCCAACCTGGTCAAGGGTTAGTCATTATAAAAGCTACCAAGAATATTAAAACAAAAGCATATAACATTATGAGAAAAATGGAGGGGGAACATGAACTTGGAAAAAATTGATGAAAAGGATAACCGATTACTCTTGAGAAAAGAACTGCAATTTCTAGTAAAGTTTGAAGGGCCTACTCCATCGATGAAAAACTTGCAAGATCTTCTTCAAAGTAATGGATATGACTCAGAGAGGTTGGTTATATACAAAACACAACAGAAATATGGTGGAAAAGAAATGAAAGTATTTGTTAAGTATTATGATACAAAAGACGCTAAAGAAAAAATAGAACTTAAAAAGAAAGAAAAAGCTTCAAAAGGTGAGAAGAATGGCTGAAAAAACTAAAAAAATTAAAAAATATGAGAAAAAAAAGATATGCCCGAAGTGTGGAGAAGGAACAAATTTGGCTGAACACAGCGATAGATGGCATTGTGGAAAATGTGGATATACTGAGTGGAAGAAATAGATATGTATATTTCACTGATACTTTACGGAATTTTATTAATTTTGGCAATACATGGAGTACATAATTTTAAAGAACTTGGCTTTAGAGAAACTCGATTTTTAAGTGAATGGAAAATATCTCTTCTTGGTGTTTTTGCAATCTTTCTCATGTCTTTTTTAATTATTTTTGTCTGGTATTTAATCGGTTTTGAAACCGATTTATCTCCGATGAAAGAAGTTATTGAGAAAAATAATGCAGCACAAATTTTAACTATTTTGTGTGTCGGCTCCTTTGTTGAAGAAATATTTTTTAGGGGTTTTTTATTGAAAAGAATAGGTTTGGTTGCTTCTAGTTTTATCTTCGCATATTTCCATGTAATTTACGGATCTTTAGGAGAAGTAATCGTTGCATTCTTTGCTGGGCTTATCCTCGGAAAAATATTTATTTTAAGAAAAAATATTGTAGCTCCTATCTTGGCTCATCTTCAATTTAATCTTTTATCTTTTGCATTGGCGATGCTGGGGTAAAATATGCTGTGTCTTGGGATAGAAAGCACGGCTCATACTTTTGGTGTCGGAGTAATTGAAAATAAGAAAATATTGGCGAATGAAAAAGATGTTATAAAACTAGAACCAAGCAAGGGAATAGATCCGAAAGAAGCTGCAAAACATCATGAAGAGGTTAAAGAAAAAGTTTTGGAAAGAGCTTTACAAAAAAGTGGAAAGGGATTGGAGGATTTTGATGTAGTTGCGTATTCTGCTGGTCCTGGGCTGCCGCCTTGTCTTTTAGTTGGTTATTCTTTCGCAAAATCAATATGTGAAAAAATCGGTGCGAAATTAGTTCCAGTAAACCATTGCATAGCGCATATAGAAATTGGGAGGTTCGTATGTAAGTTCAAAGATCCGCTTGTAGTTTATGTTTCTGGTGGAAATACGCAAATACTCGGATATGAGGATGGAAAATATAGAATTTTTGGGGAGACGTTGGATATCGGTCTTGGGAACGCTCTTGATAAATTTGGGCGAGAAATTGGCTTGTCTGGAATTGCTGGACCTGATATCGAAAATCTTGCTAAAAAAGGGAAAAAATACATTGAACTTCCATATTCAGTAAAAGGGATGGATATTGTTTATTCTGGAATCGTGACGGCCGCAATAAAAAAATCGAAAGACTTTCCGCTTGAAGATCTTTGTTATTCTTTTCAAGAAACAGTTTTTAGCATGCTAGTGGAAGTTAGTGAAAGAGCGCTTGCTCATACAAAGAAAAAGAGTGTTTTACTCGTTGGAGGAGTAGCATCAAACAAAAGACTTAGAGAAATGCTTCAAGAAATGTGTTTGGAACATAAAGCAAAATTTGGAGTTTTGCCGCCAGAATATAATGGAGACAATGGAGCAATGATTGCATTAGTTGGAAAACTATCTCATAAAAATCCGGAAAATATAAAAATAAACCCAAGTTGGAGAACAGACCAGGTAGAAATTTTTTGGAGAAAAAAGTTTTGCTCATAAATCAAGAAAAGATTTATATCCTAGAACTTATTAAAAAATATGGTTGTTTCAAAAATTTCTTCTTCTCGATTAATAAATGCGACAGAAGAATTTTATAGTCAAGACAAAACAAAACTAAGTTATTGGATTGCTAAAACAGAGAATTACTCTAAGAAGCGCACGATTGAAGAATGCATTAGCTGCGGAGTACCGGAAGAAGAAGCTGTAAAAATAGCGAATGAGATTGATGCTATTGTTGATTCTAGAGTGAAGATGTCCGAAGTTCGCCCTCTGATTTATGCTTTAATTAAAGATAAATTTCCTGAGAGCGCAAAAAAGTTGAAGGGTGGGCAGATATACGTTCAAACATCATCTCTTACTTATGAAGAATTCGATCCAATGAAAATTGTAAACTCTTTAATGATTGAAACTGGCTTAGATGAAAAAACAGCTAAAGAAATTGCGAAGGAAGTTGAAAGATTTATTAAAACTTCAAAAATAGAAAATGTAACTAGTGCTTTGATTCGAGAATTAACAAATGTGAAACTTTTGGAAAGAGGGTTGGAAGAGTATTATCGTATGTATGTTCGAGTTGGAATGCCTGTTTATGATATAACTTCTTTACTGCTAAAAGGTTGCGATGAAAATGCTAATCTTCAATACAATCCAGAAACAATCCACAAGTTTTTTGCAGATCAGGTTGCAAAAGAATATGCGTTGATAAGATGGATTCCAAAAGAATTGCGTGATGCTCATATAAATGGAGCCATACATATACATGATTTAGATTATTTTATTACTCGTCCTTTCTGTTTTTCTCATGATATAAGATTTTTCTTGAAGAATGGATTGAAAGTGGACGGGGTTGGAAACCATACTGCGATAGCTGGGCCAGCGAAACACCCTGAAGTTGCATTCATACAAGCAGCTAAAGTTCTTGCAAGCTCGCAAGTCAATTGCGGTGGAGGCCAAGGATACTCATATTTCAACGTTTTTCTAGCCCCTCTTCTAAGAGGTGAAGATTATAAAAAAATTAAACAATGTGCACAATTGTTTGTTTATGAAATGTCACAAATGTATGTTGCTAGAGGAGGACAGATGGTCTTCTCTTCTATCGATCTAGACATCCGCGTTCCAAAATTTTTAAGAGATGTTCCAGCCATAGGTCTCGGAGGAAAAATTGTTGGAACTTATGCTGATTATGAAGAAGAAGCTAGAACTTTGTTAAACGCATTTATTGATATATACGAAGGCGGAGATTACATAGGAAAACCTTTTAACTTCCCAAAATTTGAAATTCAGATATATCCGGAGTACTTTTCAAATCTAGAAGACATAGAAATTATAAACAAAATAAGTCATCTTTCAGCTAAATTTGGAACCCCCTATTACATCATTCATCAACCATACATGCCGGAATTCTCTTGTTATCAATGCTGTTCTTACTTGATGCCCTTAGATAAAAGCGCAGATATGGAAGATGTGCAAAATGGCACAATACGTGGGGGAAGCATGCAAGTTGTCTCGATAAACTTACCACAAATAGGTTATTTATCTAAAGAAGAAAGCAATGTTTATGAAATAATAGATGATAGATTGGAAAAAGGAAGAAAAATATTGAAGTTAAAAAAAGAAATCATTGAAAGGAATTTAGAAATTGGATTATTGCCATTCTTATCTCAAAAGATTAATGAAAAAGGGGAAAGATACTTAGAACCAAGTAAGCAGAGTTATACTTTTGGAATAGTTGGTATGAATGAAATGGTTAAAGCATGCACGGGATACGAATTACATGAAAGTAAAAGTGCTTGGTTGTTCGGATTAAAAATAATGCAATATGTGAAAAAAAGAATAGCCGAAATGAGAGAAGAAGATGGATTAAACTACGCTTTAGCAAGAACTCCTGCAGAATCTACTGCTGGAAGATTTGCAAAAATTGATAAAAAAAGATTTGGGGAAAAAGCAATAGTTCAAGGAAAAGACGATGGGATTTACTACACCAATTCATTCCACGTTAGACCAAGTGCTGATATCCCTCTATGGGAAAGATTAAAGATAGAAGGGTCTTTTCATCCGTTGACTGATGGAGGAGCAATGTCTCATGTTTGGTTGACGGATGCTTTTTCAAACGCTTCTGCTTTAACTGAATTAACTGAAAAAATTGCGAAAAAAACTGCGATTCAATACATGGCATACACTAAAGACTTTAGTGTCTGTGATTCTTGTAAAAAATTTATTCCTGGATTAAAATTCACATGCCCTTATTGCGGATCAAAATCGATTCAATGGTGGTCTAGAATAACTGGATATTATCAAAATGTTAAAGGATGGAACAAAAGTAAAAAACAAGAATTAATAGATAGACGAAGGTATGATTTATGAAAATTATACTTTACACTGGAATTCACTGCCCGAAATGCCCAACAGTTAGAAAAAATTTAAGAGAAGCTTGCTCGGAATTAGGCCTTGTAGAAGGTAAAGATTTTATAGAAAAAATTATAGATTGCCAAGAAACCGGGGAAAAAGATATTGAGGGAACAAAGTATTATTTGGTGGCTGATGAATCATTAATAAAAAACATTCCTGCCGCAGTGGTTGGTGAGGATGTTATTCTTGAGGCGCTTACTCATCAAGTTGCATCTGTGCCTTCGATAGTGATAAATGGGGAGCCTGTTTTTATTGGTGACACTCCTGGAAAAGAAGAATTAAAGAAAAAGATTCAGGAATATCTGGGATAAAAATGAAAGTTGGCGGATATCTTGAAATGTCAACTGTAGATTATCCAAACAAACTTTGTTCAGTTTTATTTTTGTTTGGTTGCAACCTAAGATGCAAATTTTGTTTTAATTGGCCCTTGGTGATAGGAAACCAATTCAAAGAAATACCTATAGATGATATTGTGGCACGTTTTATAAAATATCGAGAATTTGTCAACGCAATCACGATATCTGGAGGTGAACCCTGCTTCCAGGGCGAAGAACTTAAAGAATTAATTAAATTACTTAAAGAAAAAAAATTTCAAGTAAAACTAGATACAAATGGAACTTATCCGGAAGTTTTGCGAGAATGTTTAAAAAATTTAGACTTTGTTGCTTTAGATATAAAAGCAAATCTAGATGATCTAAGTTATGAGAGAGTTTCAGGATTCAAAGTTGCTGAAAAAGTTAGAGAAAGTTATGAGATCCTTTTGAAAAGTAAATTAAATTATGAAATAAGAATTCCGGTGGTGCCTGGACTAAATGATTCGATGATTCCAAAGTTAAGCAAAGAGTTGGAAGATGCAAAAAGAGTGGTGTTAGAACAGTTTACTCCTGAAAATGGGACTCTAGACCCAAATCTGAACTCTAGAATCCCAAGTAGACTTGAAATGATGGAATTAGCAAAATTATTTAAAAATGAGGAAGTATTAATAAGAACTCAGGAGGGCGGGGAAGAATGTATAAAGAAGTGACAACTATAATTTTACTCGCGATAGTCGCAATGCTTTTAATTTCGGGAATAAATTTTGGCGGATTATTTGAAATGAAAGAAACTAAACCGATCTTGAAAGTTGAGAAAAGTTTTATGAAAAATGGTTGCAACATTACAATAATTGGAATAGTATCCAATGATGGAGATTTGTCTGCAAAAAATACTGTGATTAGAGTATCTTTTCTAAACTTCACACAGAATGTTGTCGTTGGTGAAGTATTGCCGAAAGGAGTAAACCAAGCTCAAATAAAGATAAACGATTGCAGATATGAAAATTTAACTCAAGAGGATGTATCTATTTCTTTGGTTCATTATGAGTGAAAAAATGAAATTAATATACATTGGGGCAGAGGCTAAAATATTCGATGGAAATTATCTAGGAATACCGACGATCATAAAAAAAAGAATACCTAAAAAGTATAGGATAAAAGAGATTGATGAAAAAATAAGGTCTGAAAGGACTAAAGAAGAAGCTTATGTGATCTCCAAAGCTTATGAAATTATTCGTGTGCCAAGAATACTTGAAATTGATTTAAAAGAAAAGACTATCGTTTTAGAAAAAATAGAAGGTTGCAAATTGAAAGATATTGCGGAGGATACTGTTTGGATTTTTGAAAAAGTTGGAAGAGCAGTTGCAAAAATGCATGAAAATGGTATAGTTCATGGAGATTTAACTACTTCAAATATATTAATAAAAGATGATGATCCTTATTTTATCGATTTTGGATTAAGTTTTTTCTCTAAAGACGTAGAAGATTTTGCGATGGATCTTTTAGTCTTTGAAAAAATGTTAATTAGTACTCATTGGAAAAAATTCGATGAAATCTGGGACAAATTTTTAACTGGCTATTCTTGGAAAAAATCTAAAGAAGTTTTAAAAAGAATGGAGGAAATAAAAAAGAGAGCTCGTTATGCTCGTTAGTGATAAAATGAATTCACTGATAAGATTGGAAAGGGTGAATAAAGTTTATAAAATGGATTCTGTGGAAGTAGTAGCTCTTCAGGATATAAATTTTGAAGTCAAAAAAGGAGATTTTATTGCTATTTTAGGGCCGAGCGGATCTGGAAAATCTACTTTGCTTAATATTCTAGGGGTATTGGATAAACCAAGCTCTGGAAAAGTCTACTTGGAAGATAAAGAAGTTTCAAAGCTTTCTGAAAAAGAACTTGCAAAAATACGGAATGAAAAAATTGGGTTCGTGTTTCAATTTTTTAATTTATATGCGGCTCTTACTGCTTTAGAAAATGTGGAATTACCGATGATATTTAAAAATATACCTAAAAAACAAAGAGAAGAAAGGGCAAGGCATCTCCTGAAAAAAGTGGGGTTGGAAGCAAGAGAAAAACATTATCCAGCTCAGTTATCTGGCGGAGAAAGACAAAGAGTGGCAATAGCTAGGGCCTT
Organism: archaeon; assembly: GCA_038874115.1. Classification (GTDB taxonomy): domain Archaea; phylum B1Sed10-29; class B1Sed10-29; order B1Sed10-29; family JAVZDC01; genus JAVZDC01. The sequence continues at coordinate 70,659 of JAVZDC010000002.1, read as the reverse complement.
GGCTAATGATCCTCCGATAATCTTGGCTGACGAACCTACAGGAAACTTAGATTCAAAATCTGGAAAAGAAATTATGGACTTATTTAAAAAAATTTATAAGGAGGGAAAAACCATTATAATAATTACTCATGATCCAGAAATTGCTAACAAAGCTAAGAAAAAAATGTTTTTGAAGGATGGAAAGATTGTAAAAGACCATGCATTGGAAGAAAAAATAGTATGGGGTGAAAGAAAATGAAACAATTAACTACATTAGTTGCAATTTGGCTATGTTTTTTGATTTGCTCGGGTTTAAGCGCGCAGAATGAATCGATAGTCGTAAATAGCCCAAACATAAAATTAAACTTGGTGAATCAGAATCCGTATCCTGCAGAACCGGGCAGCAAAGTAGATGTTTTATTCAAATTAGAAAATTATGGTGGAGTTCCTGTTGAAAATTTAACTTTAGAAATCTTGGAAAGTTTTCCATTCAAAGTTGACCAAAGCACCGGAGGTTTTTATGAAGTCGGAACATTAGGGGGACTGCAAACGAAAGAAAATGCACAACTTATAAAATTTACTTTGAACGTTGATAAAAATGCACCTAAAGGAGATAATATATTAAAAGTGAGGTACGGTTATAAAGTCGAGGGATACCCAAAGGTGTATTATGAAAGAGAGTTTAAAATAAATGTAAAAGACCCAAAAACGGACTTCGAAGTAATTTTACAGGAAATGGATAATGAAAGTTTAACTTTGGCGTTAGTAAACACTGGAGCAAACCCTGCCTCAGCAACGATAGTAAAAATAATGGATGCTAACGATATAATCGAATTAGTACAAAATTCTCAAGTCATAGGTACATTGGATCCTGGAGAATATACTTTAGCTTCTTTTTCTTTTTCAAGAATATTAAAAAGTGGGAACATAAGCATCGAAATAACATACACGGATCAAACATCGGAACGAAGGACAATATATAAAAAAATTGAGATTAACCCCGAACTAAGTAAAAAAGAACTTAAAGTCTCGAATAAAACAGCAACTAAGTCTGATTGGACATACATATCTATTGGAGGCTTGGGCATACTTGGGATATTATTTCTCATTTTTATTTATAAAAAAATGAGAAGATAAAGATGAAAAATTTAGATCTTTTAGTACTTGCAATAAAGCATATTAAACAAAAGAAAATAAGGAGCCTGCTTACGATACTTGGAATAGTGATAGGTATCGCGGCTATTGTTGGAATTTTATCTTTAGGCCAAGGAATGCAGAAAGCAATAACCACTGAATTAAATTATTTGGGGAATGATGTAATATATGTTCTTCCCGGATCTGAAAGAGCTGCTAGATCCGGAATCCAACAATTATCTTTCTTTAGGATCCCTACATCTACTACTAATTTAAATGAAAATGATTTAAAAGTCGTTAAAAACCTTGTAGGAGTAAAGGCTGCTCAAGGAGTTATTACCGGCAGAGTAAATATCCAATATGGCGGGGAAAACGTCTCTCTTCAAATGTATGGAATAGACCCTGAAGTAGCTAAGGAAATTTCTACAATCAAAATAGTAGAAGGACGAGAATTGACTAAAGCAGACAAAGCTGCAGTAGTTTTAGGATACAGGGTTGCTAAAGAAATTTTTTCTAAAAAGATTCCAATAGGATCCGAGATAAAAATCGGAAACAAAAGTTTCAAAGTTGTTGGGATATTTGAAAGAACCGGAGGTTCCATAGGGAGCATGATGTATGATAATTCAATATTTATGACTTCCGAACAAGCACGAAATGTGATGACTACTCCGCTCAAACAGAATGAGTTTTCACTCATACAAATAAAAGTCGATGAAACAAAAGATCCGGATGTTGTGGGTGAAAAAGTTGCGGAAAAGTTAAGAATTTTGCATCGCTTATCTGAGAAAAATCAGGATTTTACAGTAATAACTCCAAGCTACATTCAAAATACTGTGTCTTCAATAATGTTGCTCCTTAATGTTTTTTTGCTTGGAATAGCATCCATCTCTCTTTTAGTCGGTGCGATAGGGATAGCAAATACAATGTATGCATCGGTATTGGAAAGAACAAAAGAGATTGGGACTTTGAAAGCCATCGGCGCAAGTAGCTCAGATATTTTAAAAATATTTGCGTTTGAGTCTGCTCTTCTAGGCATAATCGGGGGGGTTGTTGGAATTTTTGCCGGATTTATTGCTTCAGGAATCTTGGGTGAAAACTGGGGGATGATGCAAATCGCGGCAGGTAGAATGCAAACCTATGGTCCAATCATTACTCCAGAATTATTAATAATTGCGTTGATAATTTCAGTATTCACAGCAGTAGTTGCTGGTGCACTGCCTGCAAAAAAAGCAGCTAGTTTGGAACCAGTAGAAGCATTAAGATACGAATAAGTATTTTACCAAAGCAAAGGTTTATATAGTTGCTTTCATGAATATGTATTATACAGAAGTGTTCAAAACTTCTCCAGTAAAGGCTGCGATTGAACACGCGCAGGCCGTTTTAAGTGGTTGTATGCCAAAGAAACTAGTTTCAAGAAAAAGAAAAACAGAATATCAACAAGAAGAAATAATCGATCTTATTTGCGAGTTTGCAAAGTCTGGAAAAAGCCAGAGCGAAATAGGAATGATTTTAAGGGATCAATACGGGATACCTGATGTGAAAGAAGCAACAGGTAAATCCATATCTCAAACGTTAAAAGAAAAAGGTCTTTTGAATTCTTGGCCTGAAGATTTGATTAGTTTATTTAAAAAAGCGGTAAGAGTTGCGAAACATTTAGAAAAGAATAAAAAAGATGTACGCAATCGTAGAAACTTAAGGATAATAGAATCCAAAATAAAAAGACTTGTGAGATATTATAAAGGCGTTGGTCGGATTCCAGACGATTGGTATTACGATATAGAAAAAATAAAAATGATTGTGAAAGAGTGAGAAAATGGCGGTTAAGAAAAGAAAAGCTGCTGGCTGGAAGAAAGAATGGTATTCTGTAATTGCGACTAAAGATTTTGAAGAAAAAGAGATAGGTTTGGTTCCTGCAGACGAGGACACAAAACTTTTGAGCAGGGTTGTAAAAGTTCCACTTAAGCACTTTACTAACAATTTAAACCATCAGTTTATAGATTTATTTTTCAGAATAGTAGATGTAAAAGGTAAAACTGCATATACTAGATTAGAAGGTTTTGAGTTATTACGAGAATACATGAAAAGACATATAAGAAGAAGGAGGAGTGCGATTAGAGCGATTCTTGAGCTTGATTTGAAAGAGGGTAAAAAAATTAGAGTAACTGCGTATGCCATAACCAAAGCCAGAACGGATACAAACAAACAGCAAGATGTGCGAAAAATAATGATGGCTGTTTTGAAAGATAAAGCATTAAGCATGACTTTTGAAGAGTTTATAAAGAAGAGCATATATGGAGAATTAAGTAGCGAGATATACAATTCTATTAAGAAAATAGTTCCTATAAGAAAAGTCGAGATATATAAGGTTAAAAGTATCGAAGGGTAAAAAAATGAGCTTCGCACCAATAGAGCTTTTTTTCTTATCTTTTTTTGTGTTTTTTGCATATTTAACCAAAGCTTTAGATGTAAAAGGATGTTTGACTGGAGCAATAATGGGTCTTATACTTTTAGCCTTTCAGGATTTTAGATGGCTTCTTACATTACTTATATTTTTCACTATCGGCGTTGCAGCAACAATGTATGGTAAAAAAACAAAGAGAAAGATGGGATATTTTCAAAAGACAAGAACTTTTGAGAATGTAGTATCTAATGGCGGGGTTGCAATCTTATTTTCTACAATTGGTCCGGTTGGTTTATTTGGTTTTGTTGGTTCTTTAGCTGCTGCTACTTCAGATACTTTATCTTCAGAGATTGGAGTACTTTCAAAAAAAGAACCGTTCTTGATAACTAATTTTAAAAGAGTGAGGGCTGGAACTGATGGAGCAATCAGTTTTTTAGGTACCGCGGCCAGCGTGCTTGGAGCTATCCTTTTTGGTATTATTTGTATGTTTATTTTTAGTGAGCCAATTTTACTATCTGTAAGTATATTATGCGGAATTTTTGGGAGTTTGATTGATTCGGTAGTCGGAGCAACTTTGGAAAGAAGGGGATATTTCAAAAATTGGACTACAAATTTAACCGCGACCGTTTTTGGGGCGTTATTCGGTAGTTTGATCTTGGTGATCTCTTGGATTTAATATATTTCATCATTAAAGCTTTTTTGTTTATTTTGCCAGCTTATATTGCAAATGGTACTGCAATAGTTTTTGGAGGAGGAAAAATTCCAATAGACTTTTGGTTAGAATATAAAGGTAAACGGATATTGGGGGATGGAAAAACTTGGAGTGGTTTTTTCTCAGGTATTTTCTTTGGTTGGAGCAGCGGAGTAGTTATAGGATATTTCTTGAATGATGCGGATTGGAATGTTTTAGGGTTCTTGTTGGCTTTTGGAGCAATTATGGGGGACACAATAAAAAGTTTTATAAAAAGAAGGGTTGGGATTGAGAGCGGCAAACCCCTTCTTATTTTTGATCAGTTAGATTTCGTAATTGGAGCAATTGTATTTTCGAGTTGGTTTTATTTTCCAGGATGGGAAACAACGATATTTTTAATAATAATAACACCAATATTACATTTTGGCTTAAACCAAATCGCGTATTTGTTGAAGTTTAAAAAGTACAGATGGTAAAGCCCCGTCGTCTAGTGGACAAGGATGTGGGCCTTTGGAGCCTAAGACGGAGGTTCGAATCCTCCCGGGGCTATTCTTCTTTATATATCGAAGCTGAAAGAGAGTTAAATGAAAGTCATAATTCTTGCTGGTGGTAAAGGAACTAGACTTTGGCCTTTAAGTCGGACATCAAAACCAAAACAATTCCTGAAACTCGTTGATGGCGAAACTTTGTTCCAAAAATCAGTAAAAAGAGCATTGAAATTTTCCAAAGCAGAAGAAATTTTCATTGTTTCGAACGTTGAGTTCAAAGAAGAAATATTTAAGGAAATCGAGGAAGTTACAGAAATTCCTGAAGAAAATGTTATATTCCAACCAATGATGAAAGGAACTTTACCTGCCGTGCTTTCAGGTATTCTGGAAATTGAAAAAACATTTGGTGAGAGTAACGTTTTAATATTGCCATCGGATCATTTGATGGAAGAAAATGGCTATTTTCTTAAAAGAGTAAAAGAAAGTGAAAAATTCGCAGAAAAGTTTTTAATAACTTTTGGGATAAATGCTAAAAGCCCAAAAACGGGCTATGGATATATAAAACCAGGAGAAAGATTGGGTAAAAATATTTACAAAGTAGAAAAATTTGTGGAAAAACCTAGCTTAAATTTGGCTAAAAAGTATGTAATCGAAAAATACTTGTGGAATAGTGGGATATTTCTTTTCAATACGTCCTTATTCTTGGAATCAGTTAAAAAATATGCTAAAGAAATCTATGATAATTTAAATGAAAGAGACATTGTAAAGTTTTATAAACGAACTCGAGCGATTTCTATCGATCATGGAATTCTGGAAAAATCGAAAAACATTGCTGTTTCTAAACTAAATATTAAATGGAACGACCTCGGAAGTTTTGATGCATTCTACGATATCTTGAAGAAAGATGGGTTTGGGAATTGTTCTATCGGAGAATACAGCTCTTTTAACTCAAAAAACAATTTGGTAATCTCGAAAAAACCAGTTGTTTTAATGGGGTTAGAAGGTTTGATAATTGTTGATGCGGGGGACATTATGTTAATCTTAAAGAAAGGAAAAAGCGAAGAAGTAAAAAAACTCTATGAATTTTTGAGAAAAAATAAAAATTTTAAAGCATATCTTTGAAAATTAAAAACTTGCTACTCGGATGCTTGCGATTCTATAAAATACAAACCAGACGAGCAATAAAAGAATAAAATTTGCTGGGAATAAAAGGTTTAGATAAAAAGAGAGGAAAATAGAAAAAATTAGAGAAATTGTAAGAGTTAGACAATAGAAAACATCTTTAGAAGTATGAATATTTCCATGAATTTTTAAATCAGAAAAAGGAAAAAGGAGAGCAACTCCTGAAACAGTCGTACTATCTTCTAACAAATGGAGAATAAAGCCAGACAAAAACCCAAAAAATAAAGTGAGAATACGAACTGGATTTAAAAAATTAAAGTATTTCAAAACTATCAAAATCATTGCGGAATTAAAAAAAGATACGATGATGCCTGCAAGAACCGAATGGAAATATTCCCTATGTTTTAAAGATGCTTTTATACCTAAAAGCCAAAGAAAAACAAAATAAATATACATGAGCAACTTAGAGAAAAGAGTAATAAACCGGACAAAACCAATTAAAAAAAGTCGTATTAACTTTAATCTTTTTCCCTGAAGCTTAATTATTTTTTGAGGGTGTAAAATTAATGCATCTGGAGCATCAAGATCCGGAAGCAAACTACCAATCGCTCCTGAAAAAAGGAAGATAAACGCGTAATCAGTGTTTAGGAAAGGAAGGGAAAGTAAGAACAATGATAAAAAGGAAAGTATTAGATGGAAGATTCCTTTCATATTTATCTAAACCTTCTAGCCCAGATGAAAAAACCAGGAAATCCAAATACTTTTTGATCGTACCGAGCATATTTTTTTACTAAGATTTTTTGAAGGTGTATCTGGATAGCATTTATTGAAACGCATCTTTCTTGAAAAGCCCTCCATATTTTTGGAACGTCATCAAAAATCGGAGTATAGCACCCTATAAAATGCCCCAACTTTAATTTTTGAATTATTTTTGGAATTACGTTGTCTGGATTTTGAAGATCTAGAAAAATTGCATCGAAATTTTCTTCCTCACACTCAGAGACATCTTTATTAAATAAACGTATGTTTGGGTAATTTGCAAGTCTTTCTTTTGCTTGTTCATAAAAATCTTCTCTTTTTTCATACGACCAAACGTTTGCGCCAAAATTCGCCAAGCACATCGCCATTATTCCTGAGCCAGTACCCGCTTCAAGAACCTTCTTTCCCACGCCTATATTCAGCAGACCTGCAATAAGTCCTGCATCATGCTCGTATATTGGCCTAGCTAATCTTTTCATCTTTTGAATCTTGTCCGAGAGACAAAGTTCAAAAACAATAAACTTTTCGCCCTTATCTGAAAAAACTTCTCCAGGCCCTGTAGCTTTCACTTTTCCATACTTTGTATTTATTTCTCCAGTCCCTAAATAAACTCTCCCACTTTCATGCAAAAAAGCAAACATATTTATTTTTATATGTATATAAATTTAAAAAAATAGGTGAAAAAGTGAATATTTACGCAAGCCCAAGAAGAAAATTATTGCTAATTTTGCCTGTAAGCATATTAATCTTGTCTATTTTTGGAGCTATGCAAGTAAAACTTGGGATTGATTTCAGAGGAGGTGCGCTAATAACTATAATGAATAAAAGCGTAGATTCTGCCGCATTGCAAAAAGAAATTCAAGATAAATTTGACCTTGAAGAGTTAAATGTACGTTCTTTAAAAGGAGAACAGGAAGGTATTCTGGTTGAATTTTCTGGTGAGAAGACATTGCTTCGTGCTGAAGAATTAATCTCCTCTGAAAAATATAACGATGCTATTTCTCTTTTAGAAAATAGAGTATCTATAAATAAAACATCTTCTGAAAAAGAGACTGCAGAAAAATACTATGTGTTGGCAAAAGAAGATTTTAAAAATAAATTGATGCTCTTTTTGACTGAAAAAACTGGAGCAAAAGAAGAAGATATTTCTTTTAGAGAAACTGGTCCGTCATTAGGATCATTATTTTTAGATCAAGCAAAAATTTCGATAATCCTTGCATTTATTTTCATTTCAATAGTAATTTACTATTATTACAGAAATGCATTAATATCTTTTGCAGTTGTACAATCCGCGTTTTTTGACACTCTTGTAGGATACGCATGTTTAGGATATTTTGGAATTCCTCTTTCCTTGGGAACCATAGGTGCTTTATTGATGTTAATTGGGTACTCTGTAGATAGCGACATAATGCTAACTGATAGGATATTGAGAAGGAAAGAAGGTTCTGCACCGGAAAGAGCAGCAAGCGCCTTTTTAACTGGAATTACTATGACTGGAACTGCTTTAGTGGCTGTAGTAGTTATGGCTATTTTTTCAAGTTTCTTAGAAATAACAATGCTCAGAGATATATCAATAATATTAACTGTTGGTTTACTTGGAGATCTAGTTGCGACTTGGTGTACAAATGCGATTATTGCCTTGGAAGTAGGTGAAAAGAATGGTTGATTGGAAACCTATGTTAAGTAATAAAAAAGTAATATTTGCTTGTCTATGCTTCCTTTTAATTGGGATTTTACCAATTCAATTGAAAGGTTTACAGTTTGGTTTAGATTTTCAAGGAGGAACTTTAATAGATGTAAAACTTAATGAAAAACTCGAGCAAAAAGAAATGCAATCGGTGATAAACGTAATCCAAACAAGATTGAATGCTTATGGGTTAAAAGATGTCTCTGTAAAACCCTCTTATGGGCAGTACATAACGATAGAAATTGCGGAAACAAACCCGGAAAGTATATCAAAAATTCAAAGTTTGCTTGCTCAGCAAGGAAAATTTGAAATATTATTTGATGGAAAAGTTGTTCTGCAAGGAGAAGACATAGTATCTGTAATTACTGATCCTCAAAAAGGGTCAGGGGTTCACCCTGGCGGAACCGAATGGGTTGTACCTTTTCTTGTAACTCCTGATGCTGCCCAAAGATTTGCAAACGAAGTAAAAGGAAAATGTACGCTTACGTCTGAACAAGTTTGCGAAGAAAAAGTTTTTATGTTTTTAGACAGGCCGGAAAATGCTACAATAGTAATTCCGGAGAAAATGTACCAGGATGAAAACCAAGTTCCTATCGATTTTGATAAGTCTCTAATAAAAATTAGTATCGATGAATTAGTTAAACAGGCGGGAATAAATCTTTTGGTGAGCAATACACTTCCAGAGAATATATCATTAATCCATGGAAAGATTATCGTTCCTAGCGGGGCATATAATATTTCAAAAGAATTTGCCGGAAAAGTTATTGAAAAAGAAAAATATGGGAAATATTGGATAGTTTCAGCATTAAATTTGCAAAGCATTGTATCTTTAACTCCTGGCGTAACTGCTGGAAACCCGATTGAAAACCCAAGTATTACGGGGCATGCTGAAAGCATGGAGAAATCATTAGAAGAATACAACAAAATCGTTATTTTGTTAAAATCTGGAAAATTACCTGTATCCGTAACAGTGTCGGATGTTATATCAATTTCTCCTACATTAGGAGCGAGTTTTTTAAAATGGACTGCTATAATCGGTTTTCTAGCGATCGGATTCGTTGCAAGTGTGTTATTTGTAAGATATAAGAAACCATTAATCGTGTTCCCAATTATGCTTACCTGTATATTCGAGGTAACCATTGTTCTTGGACTCGCGGCCTTAATTAATTGGCAGCTCGATTTACCTTCCATGGCTGGAATAATTGCTGCTGTTGGAACTGGAGTTAATGACCAAATCATCATAACTGATGAACTTTTGAGAGGAGAAAGGAGGAGAATAGAGGAATCTACGGTACAAAAAATAAAAAGAGCCTTTTCCATAATTTTCATGTCTGCTGGAACTATAATTTTTGCCATGCTTCCATTACTCTTCGCAGGTCTAGGAAGCCTAAAAGGTTTTGCTATAACCACTATTTTAGGAGTGCTTGTTGGGTTATTCATTACAAGACCGGCTTATGCGGAAATTGTAGAAAAATTAGTTTAAATTCACCCATCTCGGAACTACAGCAACACCTTTTTCAAAAGATAGAATTTCTCGTGCTGATAAAAGAGCTTCTCCACTCGCCAACAAATTACCTTCTTCATCCACTATAAGGACTTGCTGTCCAGGCCTTATTTTTTTATCGCAATCAACAACAAATTTACAGAAAACATTCTTTTTATTTAAAACAAAATCTTTTATTTCATTCTTTATTTTCACTCTAAAATGAGGATATTTTGTTTTTTTGAAAAGTTCTCTTGCTCCAGCGTGAAGCAGAATTTGCATATCGCTTGCTCTAAAAACTGTAAAAAGTTCAGAGTTTTGATAGACTGCTTTTATTTTTTTGGTTTTAGGAGATTGTACGATAACAACATTTTCTGGAAAGATATTTAAGCCAAACCAATACTTAGAAATATCTGAAATTTTTTGATAATTATTTTCATAATTTGGCCGTTGAAAAGGATAGCATTCCAAGATGGTCTTTGGAACTTTACCAAAAGGAGGAAGATCTACAGTATCCTTTGATTCCACGTTTTTTATGCGTTCTTTTACGTCTAAAACTTCTATTCTCTTTTTAGAAAATTCAGAAAGATAATAAAAATGAGGCTTAGAAATTGGATCTAAATAACGAAGTTTTCTTAATGCCTTGAGAAAAGCAGGCATAGCATGGAACAAAGAGGGATGGGCCCTAACTCTTGTTTCTATTAAGTCAAATAAAGTATTTTCCCGAATCGCAAGTTTTATTGTTTTTATTTCTTGGAATGAAATATAAAGATTGTGTTCTGATAAAAGTCTTTCTTTATCCTGGCTTTCTTTTATTTCTTTAGCAGTATATTTGGAACATACAGGACAGTAGCAAGGAAGCTCAAACATTTCTTCCAATCTCATCGTGCCTGTGGGCGTCATGTATCTTCCATCCCCTGCGTATAAAGCGTATGCTGCAGAATCAAACATATCAACTCCCAAAGCAACTAAGAAAGGGAAAATCAGAGGATGTCCTGCACCAAAAAGATGAACTGGTCTATTTAGAGGCAATTTGGATTTTACGTGTGCAATTGTTGAAAATATTGGAGCATAATTATACTCGATTAAATATGGAACTGCACTCCCTATGGCATAAACGGAAAAATCATATTTTTTTGCAAAATTTACGGATTTATCCAAAAGATCGGGAAATCCAATACCTTGGATTGGACCACACCAAGCACTCTGAGATGAAAGATAAAAATCTTTTAATTCTTTCATTCTTTCAAGAGTCTTGTTCAAATTATACCCTACTTCGCTTTTTTCTCTGCTAGCTGTCGGACTATCAAGAATTACTCCAAGATCGACTCCAATTTTTTCCTGAAAATCGAGAATATCTTTATTTGAAACATCTAGTTCCCCATATTCCATTAACTGATAGGCTCCAGAATCGGTCATTATTGGTCCATCCCATCCCAAAAAACCGTGGATCCCTTTAGATAAAACCTCGTCGCGAAAATTTTTCAATAGAATGTAAGAATTAGTTATGAAAATCTGAGTGCCAAATTTTTTAAGTTCTTGTAAAGGAATAATTTGAAGGTTGGGGTTTACAACTGGCAAAAGTGTTGGTGTCTCAATTTTGCCGTGATTTGTTTCTAAGATCCCAATCCTGGCTGCAAGATCCTTATGTTTTATTTCAAAGTCCAAAATCATATCAAACCGTGTTTTTTTCTAAATTTTTGTTTAATTTCATCCTCTTTAGATTTCGAATGAACTTCTTTTAATTGAGTTTCTATTAAAATCGACTTTTCTTTTGGTCTAAGAAATACTAAAATTATGCCGACAAGACTCAAGCAAATGCAAAGAGATAAAAATAAACCTACTAAATTATAGATTAGCGTATTTTCTTGCATTATTGGATTGGAATACAGAGAATTAATGTAAGTTTCTATCCTTTCTGCGGATGAATAATCCTTTGAAAATCTATAGAAATTTTTGGAAAGGTTAAAGAAAAAGAATGCCTTTTGTAAGTCGCCTATTTTTAAAGAAGCTAAGCCAGCGTATTCATAACATTTTCCTTTTTGCCATAAATCAGCTTCTTCACGTAAAGAACTTGCTGAAAGATTAAAATATTCTGCAGATAAAGAATAATAACATTTAGCATACGAAGATAAATTTAGGTTTGAAAAACATTCGGCAGCTTTAAAGTACTCTAATGCGACTTGAAAGCTCCCCGGGTATTCCTTTAAATATTTCTCAGCATTTGAAATGTAAGAATCGCATTCAAGATAACCTGTGTTCTTTGGGCACTGAGCCAAAACAACGGAGATTAAAAGAAAAAACGCCAGTAAATTCTTAAAGATCATATCCAGCACCTAACATTTGAAAAAAGCTGTTTTTATCTGGTCCCCATCTGCTTGGTATGAGTGTCCTCTCTCGAAAGTTTGGGGCAAAACATAGGTTTCTCCCGGAGATAAAGATAGGTTTAATGATATATTTGCTGAGTTTTGGATAACTATGTTTCCTTGGATGAATTTTGTACCTAAGTGAATTACTTGTACTTTTCCTTCTTTGCACACAAAAGCAACTGGTTGAGCTTGTGCAGATGAGAAAGTTGCTGTGGAAACGATTGCGGTGCAAAAAGGTCCTATGCAAGATCCTGAGAAATAAATAAAACCAAAAAAAGCTCCAGTAAGAATAAGTAAGACTAAAGAAAAGATAAAGAGTTTTGATTTTTTCTTTTCATTAGTTCCTTTTTGAGCCAAAGAATATATTCTCTTAAAGTCCCTTTCCGAATATCCGGCCTTCAAAAATGCTTTTCTAAGTTCTTCTTTTGAATATCCTTCATTAAGCCTATCACGTACCAATTTTACTTCTTTTTCAAACATAATTAATTTAATACGAAAGATATATAAATATATGGATGCTAATTCTTTATTCTCCGCCTGTTTAAAAGAAGCTAAAAAACCAATATCGAAAAAAGAAAGGAAGAATAAAGAATATGTCCAATTAAAAAGAATACATAAGAAACTAATTAACGTGTTACAGAAAATATCCGACGATTTAAAGAAAGAAAGATCAGCGTTTGAAGAAAGCATATTGGAAATATATGCTCAAGATAGAAAAAAAATAGCTCGCAAACTAATTTCCATAAAACACATACTGGATAAAATATTTTTAGATTATTCTTTTAGAATAAAAAACTCGAAAAATATCGATGAAAAAATAAAACTCAAAAAAAGTTTTTACGGTAGAACTTTTTCACTTTTGAAATCCATTGATTTTAACTTCATAAATTCATTTTATAAAACTTTAAAAGAAATCCCAAAGATAGACTGGAATGAAAGAAGAATAATTTTGTGCGGAGCTCCAAACGTCGGAAAATCTACCTTGTTGAACACTATGACTGGAAGTAATGTAAAGATAGCGAGTTATCCTTTCACAACTCAAAAAATTCAAATAGGCATTTTGGAAAGAAATAATATTAAAATACAAATGATAGATATTCCCGGATTATTAAATCGAGAACCTAAAAATAAATATGAAAAAATAGCAACTCAAGCATTAAAACATATTTCTAAAGAATTTTTATTTTTGCTAGACCCGAGTGAAACTTGCGGTTTTAGTTTAAAAGAACAAGAAGGTTTGTTGGATAGGATTATTAAGGAGTTTAACCCAAATATAATAATTAAGGTTTCTACAAAGAAAGATTTAGGCAAAGTTTGGGATAAAGCTGAATTTGCGGTAAATTGTTTTGATTCGGATGATGTTGAAAAGATAGTAAAAGTTTTGATTGAGAAAGGGTGATGGCATGGATCCAAAAATTCAGGAAATAATTGATTATATAGATAGTTTGATCGGGGAAGGAGTTCCGAGAAAAGTTCGTGAGACGTTCGGCATTGTGAAAGAAAAAATAAAGACTGGTGGAGAGGTAGAAATAACAGACTCTATATATCTCTTAGAAGAAGCTTGCGAGAATGTAAACCTTGCATCTCATATCAGAACCGAAATCTGGTCCATAATATCTGAGTTAGAAAAGATCAGAGAAGAAAAATCGGTGAAGAAACAATGAAACAAGAAATAATTTCCTATGCAAAAGAAAAAAACAAAATATTGACGCAAAGTGCAGTGGATTATTTGGAAACTTTGGAAGATTGGAAAACGCATCTGGACATTATCGCTCCAAAAATAGATAAATTAATGATTGATAAAGAAGATTTAGAAAAAACTTTTGAAAAAGTCAAAGTATTTAGGAAAAGTTCGGAAGATATTAAAAAAGAATATTCACCTAAAGTCAAAATAATAAAAGATGTAGATAACTCTGGTAGGACTGGAAAAATTGAAGATTTTTACGGCTACTTTGAAGATAGGTACATGAAAATATATGAAATTTTTAGAGGAAGACTCAATTCCATTATTAAAATTGGCGTATTGAAAAACATGAAAAATACAGAGTGTAATATAGTGGGGATGGTAAGTGAAAAAAATGTTACGAAAAATGGGCACATAATAATTAAAGTAGAGGACCCAAGTGGAAGTATAAACGTATTAATCTCAAAAACAAATCAAGAACTTATTCGTTTGGGAGAAAAAATATTATTGGATGATGTTTTGTGTTTTTCAGGAAAATATTCAGGAGATTTATTCATAGCAAATAAAATTTATTTTCCGGATGTAAAGGTAAAGGATTTTAAAAGGATCCAGGAGAATTTAGCCATTGGGTTTCTTTCTGATTTGCATGTTGGAAGTTCATTATTTTTAAAAGATGAGTTTCGAGCCTTTCTCGAATGGATAAAAAAAGAGGAGGATGCGAAAAACATTAAATATTTAGTGATCGCTGGAGATTTGGTAGATGGAATTGGGATTTATCCAAAACAAGAAGATGAATTAGAAATTGCAGACATTTATGAACAATATTCCACTCTTTGGAAGTATATATTGGATATACCCGAAACAATCCAAATTATCATAGGTCCAGGGAATCACGACGTAGGTGGAATTGCGGATCCTCAAGAAAAACTTCCGCCGGAGGTTATTGAAGAAATTAAAGGTTATTCGAATATTCATTTTGTCGGAAGTCCTGCTTTTCTAGAAGTTGAAGGTTTTAAAATTTTGATGTATCATGGCACAAGCATAGATACCTACATTAGCGATTGTCCTGGGCTGGACTATCTAAATGCTACAAAACCTATGGTCGAGATGCTAAAAAGGAGGCGACTTTTCGGAAGTTTTGGAAAAAAACCGATATTTCCAACAAAAGAAGATTATGGGGTAATAAAAAATGAACCCGACATATTTGTTTCTGGACACATTCACCGCGTTGGTTTTGAAAGATATAAAGGAATTTATTGCATAAATTCTGGTACTTGGCAAGATATTACACCTTATCAGATTAGTCAAGGTCATACGCCAACTCCTGGAGTATTTACTTGGCTTGAATTAAATACGGGAAAATTAAACACGAAAAATTTTAGGGAAGCAATATGAAATTTCAAGAATATTCTGAAATTCTTTTGAAGAAGAACGACGAACTTTTTGAAATTGCCGAAAAAGCAAGATCTAAAGGTTTTGATGCTTCAGAAAACGTAGAAGTAAGAAGAGCAAAAGATCTTGCTGAAAGAGTAGAAAGTTTGGTTGGCCCTCCAGGAGTTGCGGAAAGGCTAAGAGAACTTTGTAGTTCCATGCCGAGAGTAAAAGCTGCTTTTAAAATAATAGATGAGATACTTGAAGGTAGATTTATTAAAGGAGATAGGGAAAAATTGGCTGAACAAGCAATAAGAACAGGAATAACCATATTAACTGAGGCTGTAACAGTAGCTGGGACTGAAGGTATTTCCAAAGTTCGGATTTTGAAAAACAAAGATGGTTCTGAATATTTGGCAATTTATTTCGCAGGTCCAATAAGATCTGCAGGAGGAACTGGCGCTGCTCAATGTGTCGCCTTAGCTGATTATGTAAGACAAAAATTGGGTCTTGGAAGATATATACCAACAGATTCTGAGGTTGAAAGATATGTTGAAGAAATTCAAATTTATCAAAGCTTACTTTATGCAAGACAATATAAAATGAGTGAAAATGAAATCAGACATGTTGTTAGAAATTGCGCAGTATGCATAGATGGGGATGGAACCGAGAATGTAGAAGTTTCGATTTATAAAAACTTAGAAAGGGTTGAAACAAATCGGATTAGAGGCGGAATGGGGCTAGTAATTACTGAAGGTATTGGACTGAAAGCTAAAAAAATGTTGAAGTTTACGAAGGAAAATGGGATCGATTGGTCTTGGTTGGAAGGATTAATAAAAATGCCAAAGGTGGACTCTCAAACTCAAGAAAAAAGTGATGACTCGAGTGCAAAATATTTAAATGAAATTGTAGGTGGTAGACCAATATTTTGTTACTCTGGAAAAGTAGGAGGATTCAGATTGAGATATGGCAGGGCGAGAAATACTGGGATTAATGCCAAAGCAATCCATCCTGCCGCGATGTATATTTTAAAAGAGTTTATTGCGATCGGAACTCAATTAAAAATTGAAAAACCGGGAAAAAGTTGCACAACAGTCTCTTGTGATGGTTTGGAGCCTCCGATAGTATTGTTAAAGAATGGAGATGTGGTGAAAGTTGATTCGGTATCGAAAGCACAGGAATATGCTCAAGGCGATGAGATCGATAAAATACTTTTTTTAGGAGATATTTTAATTTGCTATGGTGATTTTTTAAAAGCGAATCAGGAACTTTTACCAAGTGGAATGTGCGAAGAATGGTGGGAGCAGATAGCTGAGCAAAAAGAATTGGATAAAAACCCATCTTTAGAAAAAGCAGTAGAATATTCGAGATCCGGAGTACCTTTGCACCCAAAATATTTACATTTTTATGAGAATTTAGATAAGTATGAAGTAATAACATTAGCAAAAGCATTAAGAAAAGCTGGGTTTGAAAGTTACGAAAATTTATCTGGAAAAATTGAGAAAAGAACTGTTTTAGAAGGGAAGGAAATAAAAAGAATTTTGGAAAAAGCATGTATACCTCACAAGTACCGGGACGGAAGAATTATAATAGAAGATGAAAGCCTTTACTTCGTTTTTGGTTTGGATAGAGAAGTTAATTTTGAAGAGATTGAGAAAGAAAGTACTTCTGGATTGGATGCATTAAGGAAGATTAGTGGAATGAATATAATTGAAAAAGCGCCAACATATATTGGGGCGAGAATGGGTAGACCGGAAAAAGCGAAAGAAAGAAAAATGTCTCCCCCATGTCATGGTTTAATTCCTCTTGGCTTATTTGGAGGAAAAACCAGAGATTTGAAAAAAGCTGCTGAAAAAGGGAAAATTGTAGTGGATGCTTTATTTACTTATTGTGAAAAATGTGGGAAAGAAATATTTGCTTATAGATGCCCAGTATGTGGGGAGAGAGCGAAAATAAGAAGAGTTTGTGAAAAATGTGGAAAAATAACATATCAAGAATTTTGCTGCAATATGGAAACAAAACCTTGGCACAAAAAAATTGTAGATTGTGAACAATTAGCAAAATACTGTGAAGAGAAGTTTGGCCCAATTCAGGGGATGATAAAAGGAGTACAGGGAACCATAAATGAAGAAAAGTATTTTGAGCCTGTTGAAAAAGCAGCTTTAAGAGCGAAATATAATTTGTACGTTTTCAAAGATGGGACTGTTAGATTTGATGCTACAAATCTTCCTTTGACTCATTTCAAACCAAAAGAAGCAGGGGTTTCTATAGATGTTTTGAAGAAACTTGGATACATGGAAGACATATTTGGGAAAAGTTTAGAAAATGAGGATCAAATACTAGAACTTTACCCGCAAGACATAATAATCCCAAGAAAGATAGCTAAATATTTATTGAATTGTACAAAATTCATCGATGAAGAATTAGAAAAAATATATGGTTTGGAAAAGTTTTATAATTGTAAGAAAGAGGAAGACTTGATTGGGCATCTTGTTTTTATGTTAGCCCCGCACATTTCTGTCGCCTCTTTATGTCGAATAATTGGAATTACTGATGTTTCTGGAGTTTATGCTCATCCATATTTATTCTGCGCTACAAGAAGAGATGCGGACGGAGATGAAAATGCGATATTTTTGGTTTTGGATGCTTATTTGAACTTTTCTCGGAAGTATTTACCTCAAAAAAGAGGAGGCACTATGGATGCTCCAATGGTTGCTTCCACCGTATTGAATCCACAAGAAGTTGATGACCAAGTGCATGACATGGATGTTGGAAAAAGGTATCCTTTGGAATTTTATGAAAAAACATGGGAAAAAGTAAACCCAAGTGTTATTACGAATATTCCAAAAGTGAAGGACTTTCTTGGAACTGAAAAACAATATTATGGTTTTAAATTTACGATGGATTCGTCAGACATCAACCTTGGTCCAAAAGTAACGAAATATGTGCAATTGAAAACCATGGAGGAGAAAGTAGACGCGCAACTAAGCATAGGAGAAAAAATAATTGCAGTAGATATAAAAGATGCTGCTGCAAGAATTCTTAATTTCCACTTTCTAAAAGATATTCATGGAAACCTAAGATCTTTTGGGGAGCAAACAGTCAGATGCGTAGATTGTAATGAAAAGTATCGAAGAGTTCCATTAGTTAAAAAGTGTACAAAATGTGGAGGAAAACTTCTCTTGACTGTTGGAAAAGGGAACATAGAAAAATATTTGGATATTTCTAAAAATATTGCAGAGAAATATGGGTTATCTGAATACTTGAAGCAAAGGCTTAAATTGATCGAAAACACGCTCAACACAGTATTTAAAGAAACGAAAATCGAATTAGAAAAACAGGAAGAAAAAATAATTCAAAAATCTTTAGCTGATTTTATATAATTATTTTATAAATATTAAGATTAAAACCAAGAGCAAGATTAAGAATAAAACATAATTCCCTGTTTTTGTTTTGAAAAACCATTCTAATAAAGATTTTGATTCTTTTTTGGTAATTTGAGATGTTAAAACTCCAGCTCCGGTTGAAATTGCTTGTTTTGAAAGTTCTGCCCAGCCGCTTGGAGTTTTCAATTTTTCAAAAGTTTCTTGTGTAATCTCCAACCAACCTTTTTCTCTTTCTGGAACTTGTGCTATTCCAAAAGGAGATCCACCTACTCCATCGATTAAAAGTTTAAAAGTACCTTTCTTGGGTAAGGATATGAAAACCACCCAAAAAGGCCAATAAATTTGTCTAAAACCCGAGATAGAAACGTTGTCTTTTCCAATGCCGTATTTTGAAGCAAGTTTAAGTTTGCACGACTCTTTCGCTTCTTCTTTTGAGAACATTGCTTGCTTTACCTCGTACTTCATTTCATGGCTTTTTATGTCTCTCTCGAAATCTACAGGCCTTTTTTCTAAAAGATCAATAATCTCTTCTGAAAGCTCCCCGGTGGCTGCATTTAAAGCTATAGTTCCAGAAACTCCTTGAGAGAAAACTTGATCTTGAACCTTTTGCTCGATTAAAACGTCGAAATTGAACAAGTATAGCGGGTAATATGATAGTTTTACATCGATCATCTCGAAGTCTTTCCAATTTCTTTCTTTCAAAGTCTCCTCGAGTAGATCGAGTACATCATCCATCCTAATTGAAAGTACTGCTGCCGGTGCGTCCAAAATCATAAAACTCTAAATTTACTTTCGAGCAATCTTTACTCCCGAAGGGGTTAACAAAATCTTTTGTTCAGATATTCTTGCAATGTCTCCATTTATTTCTTGGATCACGCTTTTCAGTTCAGCAATTGCTTGTCTTAATTTTATTGCATTCTTTTTGGACAGTGGCTCGATATTTAAAATTACTTCGTTTCCCTGTCTAAGTTCTTGAGCAATTTGTTCTACATTCGTTACATCATCTAGTACCATTGACTTTACCCACATGTCTGCCTGTTCGGCAAACATTTCCTCTGAACCAAGAATATTTAAAATATCTTCTACATTTTCTTCGCTTTTGCTCTTAAAGATTTTTGAAAATACCCCTGCCATATCCATCCTCCTTTAAGTTTATATTAAAGTTTAACTAAAATTATATATTAATAGGACATTGGTATATTTAAATGATATATATGGAAGACTTGTTTGAAAGGGAAATTAATAAACCAACTGTTTTTGCGGACAAAAATGTACTTTCCCCGCACTATATTCCAGCAGTTCTTCCGCATAGAGAAGAACAAATCAATAAAATAATGAAAATGTTATCTCCTGCGTTGGAGAAAAAAAAGCCAAACAACATCTTCATGTATGGTAAAGTAGGGAGCGGAAAAACATGCGTAACTAAACATATTATCGAAAAACTACTTACTGTAAAAGACAAATATAATGCGATTATTGACGCGATATATGTAAACTGCAATATTCAAGACACGAAATATCAAGTTCTATTAAAATGTGTTGAATACTGCTATCCAAACGAAAAATTCGAGGGCTACCCTTTTTCTCATCTATTTTCTAGATTGCTGAAGTACGTTGAAGATAAAGAATCAAACTTGATAATTGTTTTGGACGAAATAGATAAAGTGAAAAATATAGATGATCTACTATACGCTTTAACAAGAGCAAACGATGAACTAAAACGCGGAAGCATTTCAATAATAGGAATCACAAACAATATTGCATTGAAACAACAACTTGACCCGAGGAGTAAATCGACTTTGTGTGAAGAAGAGATAATATTTCCGCCATATAATGCAGAACAATTAAGGGATATTTTAAAGAACAGGGCCGAAATTGGTTTTAAAAAAGGAAAAATAGATGAATCTGCAATAAGCTTAGCTGCTGCTTTTGCTGCTCAAGAGTCTGGAGATGCGAGATATGCTTTAAAGCTAATAATAAAAGCAGGGGAGTTGGCTGATGAACATAATCGAGAAAAAGTTACTGACCGAGAAGTAAGAGAAGCAAGATTAGGAGTAGAAAAAGAAATTGTTTATGATTTAATATTAAACTTGCCTGACCATCAAAAATTAGTACTATATGCGATTGCTTGTTTGACCTTGGATCCAAGCCATTACCATAGATTGGACGGTATAGTAGATAAAACGATTGTTTTCTCTGGGGAAGTTTATGAAGAGTATGAAAAAATTTGCAAAAAGATGGGGGAAGATCCGAGAACTGCGAGATGGTGCAGGCAATATTTAAATGAATTGGATATGCTTGGTCTCATAACAACAACATTGTCTGGAAAAGGGATTAAAGGAAATACAACTTTGATAAGATTGTCTTTTCCTGCAGATAAAGTGAAAGAAGTTTTAGAAAAATCTCTTAAACTAAACTAAGGAACCAGGTTTAACATTTTTTCAAGAATTTTTATTTTGGTTAAGAGCTTGTTTTTTTCCGATTCCAACCTTTTAATATTATTTTCGATGAAAGTTAATTTATCTTCAAAAATCGCCTGAAACTCCTCAGATAGCGAATCTCTATTTAACGTTTGTTTTGCTTCTAAAAGCCGATCGCGGTATTCTTTATTATTTATGAAATAGGACATGATTTTTTTAATTTGCGGGTCTGAAAGTTTATCGATCGGGGGTTTTAGTTCTTCATACGCGGCTCGATAATCTTTATCGAAATTTAACTTAAAAATATGCTTCCAATAAATAAGGTCTAATTTGGAGGAAACGATCCTTACAATAGAAGATCCTCGAATTTCTTTTTTCTTTTTCTCGTAAAACCTTATCTGGGAATCGAAGTAAGATGCTTTTTTAGTCAACAAATTTATTTGCGATTGTAACCTTCGGCGAGTCGGGTATATTATCTCTCCTGAATCCGACCTTTTTATTATTCCTCCGATTGCTAAATATTCTGAAATGATTTTCTCCGTATCGACAGACATAATATATTTATATTTTATCCAAACATTAAAAACATTGTGATTGATATGTTCGATATGCGGAATATGGCTGCAATGATGAGAAAGATGGGGGTAAAAACGAAAGAAATTTCGGCCAGAGAAGTTATAATAAAAGGAGAAAAAGAAATATTAATAAAGAACCCTCGAATCCTGGAAATTGAATTCCAGGGAGAAAAAAGCTTTCAAATAACAGGGGTTGTTGAGGAAAATGAGTTTAGTGAGGAAGATATAAAAATGGTTGCTGAAAAAACAGGCAAAAGTTTTGAAGAAGCAAAAAAAGTTCTTTTAGAAGAAAAAGATTTAGCTAAAGCCATATTAAGACTTCAAGGAGATTGATACGATTTTGTCGAAAAGCAAGACAACTTCTGCATTTGCAGGCATTTTTAAAGAACTATTTAAAGGCAAAACACCTGTAAACATTTCGACCAAGTTTTCATATGTCTTGTTTTGAATTTCCAATTCTTTTGGACATTTAATCAAATATTGCTTACCTCCGTTTATGGAAACGTTTAGTTTTTCAAGGTCTTCTTTTGCTTTTGGAATTAAGCTTTCATTTTTAAAGAGGATTGAAACACGATCCGAAGGAACTTTATGCTCGGGAATAAAGCCAAGTTGTTTTTCAATCTCTTTTATCGTTGTTTGGTAATCTTTTATTAATGGTACTAAAGTAACATTATTAAATTCATCCAAGCCAAGTTTCATCCCGAAGATTGTCAAATTATACAGTCCCTTCATTTCAAAAGCAGGGTCCGTAGAGATATGGACTTCTCCTTTGGTTAAGTTTTCTAAAAACTCTTTTGAATATTTCCCAGTGGAGGAAGAAAAGGAAATCTCGCCCATTGTGAAGTTTCCTTCGCAACTTATCTTTCCACTAAGCTTAGTGGAGTACTTTGAAAAAGTTTTTTCATCTAAACCGTATTTATTCTCAGATGTTGCATCATAACAACTAGAAATTCCAACTATCGTCCCTTTTGAAACTTTTGCACGGCATAAAAGTTGAATTTTATTATCTTTTTCTTGAAAATAAGCTAAAATCGCTTTTAACGTAACATTGGTATTTAAAGAATAATTTTTACCTGAATTATCATGATAAATTCCTTGGCTGACTGATACAACTCCGGCTGAATAAGAAATATATTCTCGGAAAAATGGGGCCAACTTTTGTCTTAAGAGAAAACCTTGTTTTATACGTTCATAAGAGTCTGAAACGTTTGAAACATAAATATCGAAAGAATATTGGCTTTTAGTTTGACTCAGCGTGACGGTTAAATTGGTGTTTGGAAATTCTTTTAAAATTTGTCTTACTTCTGAATCCTTATTGTCTTCTTTTTCAGCATGAATTATGAAACTTGGATCCACGGATTCAACAACTCCTGATAAAAGAACAACAGTTTCTTGTATTGTTTCACTCGTTTCGTTCCCAAAGTTTGGTATAAATTCCTTGGAAGTTCCAAAAAAATATGAAATTGGGCCTATAGATAAAAATAAAATTAAAAACAAAATTAAAACTTTTGTCTCAGTTCGCATAAATAAAGTATTAACTTATAGATTTAAATATTTGCTTTTAAAAATAATATAAAGAGTGAAATCATGGTTGAACTATTAAAAGTAAAATATAAAGGAAAAGCTTTAGAAACAGGAGAAGAATTTGAAGCAAAGGATATCCTTCTTGTTTTGGGGAAAAATATTTTAATTCCCGGGCTAGAAGAAGCTTTAAAAGAAATGAAAGAAGGAGAGTCGAAAGTCGTAAAAATACCTCCTGAAAAAGGATATGGGGAAAGAAAAGCAGATTTAATAAAAATCGTTAGTTTGCAAAGTTTTAGAAAGAATAATATAGAACCGTACCCTGGCATGGAAATCGAAGTTGATGGGGTAATCGCGAAGGTACAAAGTGTTTCTGGCGGTAGAGTGAGGCTTGACTTTAACCCTAAGTTTGCTGGGAAAACTTTGGAGTATGATATTACTTTATTAAAAAAATATTCTAAATTAGAAGATCAAATTCTTGCAATTTATGAAAAAACATTCCCGGATGTTGAGGAAAAACCTGAAATAAAAGAAACTGGTGGCGAATATTTGATAGAACTTCCGGAGAAATGTTTGCAATTACCAGAATATGCTTCAGCCAAGATCGAGTTTCAAAGAGCAATAAAAGAACTTTTAGGAATATCGGCAAAAGTCGAAGAAAAAAGAAAAGTCATGACTGAAGGAAATAAAGTTTAAATATAAGTTTGGTTTAAAAAAATAAATGGGCCTATTTCTAAAGGTGGCATTATGGAGACTAAACTGAAATCAGGAACATGTGTGGTAGGTATCGTATGTTCTGATGGGGTTGTTTTGGCCGCAGATCGACAAGCCAGCATGGGTGACTTGGTTGCGGTAAAAGATACAAAGAAAATTACGCCTTTGAATAATTATATTGCTATTGGAACCGCGGGGTCTGTTGCGGACATTCAAGTTGTAGAAAGAATTATGAAAGCTGAAATTTCTTTATTTGAGATTGAAAGAAATAAAAGAATGCCTATAGAAAGCGCTGCAACACTATTATCAAATATTTTATATTCTGCAGGAGGCATGTGGGTTGGCCTGTTGTTGGCAGGGTATGATGAAAAACCATGGTTATTTGATATTGATGGCCGTGGAGGTATAGAATCGCAGAAATATTGTGCTGTGGGATCCGGTTCTCCTGTTGCATACGGAGTCTTAGAGGACCGCTTTGAAGAAAATTTAAAGACCGATGACGGAGTAAAAATAGCAATAAAGGCTGTAAAAGCAGCAACTGAAAGAGATGTATATTGTGGTGGAACTGGAATTGATGTTGCAGTAATAACTAAAGACGGAATTAAACTTATCGAACATAATTTTAAATAGGTGCTTTTTTTGGATTTAGAAGAACTTAAGAAAAAATTACGTGAAGAAATTCCAAAAGAGTATGAAGTAGTAGACATTAACGCAGAAGGTCCAAACATTTTAATAGAAACAAAAAACATTGAATTATTTTTAAATAATGAACAAATAATCAAAAATCTAGCATCTACATATAAAAAAAAGTTTATAATAAGAAGCGACCCATCTACTCTTTTACCGCCAGAGCAAACAATTCAGAAAATAAAAGAGATAGTTCCTGAAGATGCAAATATTTCTGAAATAAAATTCGACCCAAGTTTTAATGAAATTTGTATTGAAGCGGAAAAATTAGGATTAATTATAGGCCAAAATGGAGAAACTTTAAAGAAAATAATTTCTGAAACAAAATGGACCCCAAAGCTTCTAAGAAAACCAAAAACAGAATCTGAAATATTAAAAGGAATAAGGGAAACTTTAATAAAAGAAAGTAAAGAATATAAAAACTTTTTGAAAAAGACTGGAAAAAGAATATTTAGGCAAAAAACTAAAGAAACTGATTGGGTAAAAATTACTTGCTTTGGTGGGGCAAGAGAGGTTGGGAGGAGTTGCTTTTTACTTGAAACTCCGGAAACTAAAGTACTTTTGGATTGTGGAGTTAATGTCGCAAGTATGGAGAATGCTTTCCCTCTGTTAAATAATTTAAGCTTTCCAATTCAAGAAATCGATGCTGTAATAATATCCCACGGCCATCTTGATCACTGTGGATTCTTACCTTATTTATTCAGCTATGGCTACGATGGTCCTGTTTATACTACAACTCCTACCAGAGAAGTCATGGCTCTTTTGCAAAAAGATTATCTAGAAGTTTTGGAAAAAAATGCAAAAGTTCCTCCTTATTCTGAAAAAGATATAAAAAATGAGATTTTGCATACGATAACTAGAAATTACAATGAAGTAACAGATATTTCTCCAGACATGCGAATTACTTTTTACAATGCAGGACACATCCTTGGGTCCGCAATGGTGCACATACACATTGGAGAAGGATTACATAACATACTTTATACTGGAGACTTTAAGTTTGGATATACTGAACTTTTGAATCCTGCGGAAAGTGAATTCCCAAGGCTCGAGACTTTAATAATGGAATCCACTTACGGAAGCCCACAAGATGTGCAAATGCCAAGATATCTTGGAGAAAAAAAGATGATGGATTTAATACACGAAACAATAGAAAAAAATGGAATAGTTTTAATCCCTAGTTTTGCTGTAGAAAGGGCCCAAGAAATAATGCTTGTTATAGCTTATTATGCCAGAAAAAATAATTGGGATATTCCAGTATATTTAGACGGTATGATAAAAGAAGCTTCTGCAATTCATACAGTGTATCCTGAATTTTTGAAAAAGAATGTTCAAAGAGAAATATTGCATGGGGAATCTCCATTTGACATGAACATTTTCCAAAACGTGGATAAATCCAAAAGAGACGAAATAATAGAAAATGGAAGATGTGTAATTTTAGCCCCTTCCGGAATGATGAACGGAGGGCCTGTTATGGAGTACTTTAGAAAAATTGCAGAAGATGAGAGGAATGCTTTATTATTTGCAGGATACCAAGCAGAAGGAAGTTTGGGTAGAAGAATTCAAAGAGGGGAAAAAGAAATTCCGTTGGAAGATGAGGAAGGGAAATTGAGGACGATAAATGTAAAAATGAAAGTTGAGTCTGTGGATTGCTTTTCCGGTCATGCTGATGTAAATCAGCTTCTTGGGTTCGTTAAAAAAGTTTTCCCAAAACCAAAACTAGTTCTTACCGTGCATGGAGAAGAAAAAAAATGCGTGAGCTTAGCTAAAAATATTTCTTATAAATTTAAGGTAGAAACATCAAGTCCTAGAAATTTGGATAGCGTAAGAGTTTTATGAAAAATAGTTTTTAATTATGATTTCGTATTCTTTTTCACTTAATTTCCAACAAATTACATCGCCATGGACTAAAACATAATTTTTTAAATCTAAATCCTTCTCATCCAAACCAAGAAAAACAGTAGCTTGGATTGTTCCTAAAGGAGTTTTAACTAAAGCTTTTTTCTTCTGTATTCCTTTCTGGAAAAACACTCTTGCGCTCAAGATTTGACCTGGAAGAATAAACGAGTCATCAAAAGGATTGTGATACTCAAAAAAGAATTCAAAAGAACTATTTGACTTATCAAATATGCTTTTTGATAAAAAAGTATTCATAAAAGTTTGGTATTGATTTTGGAAAAGAGAATAAAGACATTCATCTGAAAAATTTGATTTTTCCAAAGAGTATAAATATTCCCCTAATTCCTTTGGATCCAAATCTTTTATTTTTTGGGCTAACATTACGTATGCGAACAGTTTTTTATCCTGTAAAGATGGAGACTTTGAGAAAATCATAGCGATTGAAACTCCTCTTCTGAAAATTGATGATTAGGATTCCTTGGGCAAACCCATTTTTGACCTTTTTTATATAATTGAACAGAAATTCCTTGCTCTCTGAAGCAATGCCTGCATGTTTTAACAAATTCGACCATTCGATCACCTTTTTTTTAAAATTTTTGGACAAAAATATAAATTTATTCTTTTTGAACTAAAAGTACTTCTTGTGATACAAAAAAATTTAAAAATAGAATTATAAAAAAATAACAATGATAAGAAGGATAATAATAACTGGTACTCCTGGTGTTGGGAAAACAACTATTGGAAAAGCTTTTGCAAAGAAGCATAATCTTCCATTCGTTTCTGTTGGGTCTCTTGTTGAGGGGAAAAGATTTACTCTTAAATGGCTTAAGAAAAAATTAATGAATTTCGAGGGGGTTTTAGAAAGTCATCTCTTATGCGAATTTTATCTCCCAGATTCCTTTGTTTTTGTCTTTCGTTGCTCACCAAAAGTTTTAGCTAAAAGACTTGCAAAAAGAGGATATAGTAAAAAGAAGATTTTGGAAAATTTGGAGTGCGAAGCCTTGGATTATTGCACGATATGTGCTGAAATAAAGTATGGAAAAGTTTTTGAAATAGATTGCACGAAGAAAAGCATAAGAAAAATAATCGAGATTATGGAAAAAGCACTTGAAGGTAAAGCTGAATCTGAAAAAGTTGATTTTTCTAAAGTATTGGAAGATTATCCTAAGTTTTTAAAAAATGTTTTTTCTTTATGTGGAGACTTGAGTAAAAGAAAACCTAAAAAGCAGAGAAGAATAAAAATTCCAACAATTTCATAAGGAAACTCTTGGTTTTTTTGTCTTGTTGCTAAAGCATACATTGCTGCTGCTGTAAATCTATTTTCCGAATATTCTTGGGCTGCTTTTTCCAAATACTCGTAGTTGCATGCCTTTTCACAATTCTTCTTTGCAAACTGAATTTTACTTACTGCAGATAAGTTTAACTCATCTATATATTTTTGAACTTGATTTAATAACTTTTTAGATTCATTTTCTAAATTTTTCAACTGTGTTTCAGTGAGCTGTTTCATACTTAAATCTTTCAACCGTTCATACTTACCTAAAATGTTCTCTAAATCTTTAGTGGTGTATAATGGGCTAAATGGGATGTTTAAATCAGCAGGTTCTATCGCTGTTTTGAAAATTGCGATTTTTTCTTCAAGTTTGTCGAATAATTCTTGAATTTCAAAAAGAGATGACGACTCAATTTTTTCTTGTGCAAAACTCTCGTTAAAACTCTGTATGTTTGATTCGTTTAGAGTTCCTGAACTAAAGGAAAGCTCGAACATGTTTTCTGAAAGCCCATTTGGAGAAGAAAAGTTTTGAACAATAACTTGATACTTTGGTTGCTCATAAACAGGCAAATAACTGGAGTTACATGAAAAAGTTAGAACTTTTGTTTCTCTACTTTGCATACTTCCAAGGTAACAATAAAGTTTTTCGCCAAACGTACAATTTTGAGGCCAGCTAAGAATAAAGCATTTAGGTGTAAAAGAAATAGAAGTATCATTTAACGCATCACCAAGATTAGTAACTCTAACCACGTACTTACTCGAACCTCCCTCATCTATTTTTTCATCCTCTATAAAAAGCTGGCTTTTTTCTCGCAAGATAGCTCTTATGTTTTCTGTTAAGAAGCAATCTTTATACGGAGAAATAGGGATGAAATTTGAGAAATTTTTAAAAACGCAGGCTCCTTTTGGCATGGAAACGTTTTGCTCAAAGTAAAATTCTCTATACTCCCCCGTATCCCTTAAAATTTGCAAAACTTCAGGCCCACATTGCACCGGGATAAGATCTGATTTAAATGAAATCCTCTTTTCCGAAAAAGGTGTTAAAGATGTTGTGTAAATCAAGAAAGGTGGGAAATAAGAGACCCCTTCCAAAGAATATATTTTATAGTCGACTTTTTTCCGTACTGTTATGTTTTCAAGTATGAAATTCGTTGGGTTGCGAATCACTAGAACTAAAGTAGTATTTATTCTTTGCCCGCAGGAAAAAATTCCGGGAGGAATTTCTATTTCTGAAAAATCTGAAATAAGTTTTTCAAAATCCTGCATATTGCTTTCTAAATACAAGATAAGGCTTTGGAAGAATTTTCTTTTCTCAGCCCCGTAAATTAAATTATCCTTTGTTGAATAAGAAATAAATTCGAGCTCAAGGCTTTCATTTAATTTCCCAAGTGATTTTAAAGTAGAAATTGCACTGCTTGCTTTTCGTTGCATTTTTGTTAAAAACTCTGAGATCGGTTTAAACTTCTCGCTTATTTTTGTTTCAAGTTCGAGTAAAGTTGCCCAATTAGCCGAAATTTCTTCGATTGTTTGCGCCCCCTTAAGCTTTTCCAAAATATCTTTTTCATAAGAAACATCAAAATCAAAATTTTCAAGATTCTTTACCGCTCTTTCCAAATAATGAATTTTTTCGAAGTATGACTTTTTATCTTCAGCCTTTATTTTATCGCTTGCATCCAAGAATTCTAATGCTTTTGAATAATAAGAGATCTTTTCACCAAGAGTCTCTGAAGAGTCTGCTTTTTTTACATAAAGTAATGCTTGAATTACATAAGGGTCATCTTTTGTTTTTCCTTCGGATTTTTTCAAACATTCTCTTTTTGCATTTTCAGCTAAATTTGTTAAAAAAATTAGTAATTCTTTACTTTCATTTAAAACTTTTTCCGATTCTTCTAAACTTTCAGAATAGATGCTTATCGTTTCTCCCAAAAACCCTGGTCTTTTTGAAGAAAAGATATATTCAGCAAACTTCTTTTGTTCTTGAATGTATTCAATCCTGTTTTTTAAGAAAGAGTACTTTTCAGATGGAGCTCCTGGGAAGCCAAATCTAAAAGAATTGGAATTATAAGGAATGTTTCTTAAAACAAAAGAATCAACAGATTCTATTTTTTCATTCTCCAAACGAGTTAAGATTTGGATAGAACTTCTTATATTAAGATCCAATTGTTGCGAAAGTTTTTGTTTTTCTTCGAACATACTTGCAAAGTATTCTAAATTAGAGGTATGGATTGGTTTGATTTGTTTTAACATCGAGTTACTATTTGCACCAAGAATAAGGTTGAAAAAACTTGCGGGGTTTGAGGAAAATAAAACTAAACATGCGCCCTGTTCAAAGGAACCAGGAACACATTTCTTTGAACCATTTTTACCTTGAAGTATGGATTCCAAGTAGAGTAAAGTTCTGATGTAGCCTTCGTGTGCTTTCCCAGAGTAATTTTGAGCGCCCAAATATTCGTAATAAGATAGATCTTGACCTAAAAGCACTATCATTTTATCTAATGCTTCTTTTGATGAAATAGCTGCTTGAACTATATATTCCCTTGCTAAAACATAAGAAGAGAATATATCTACTGGATTTATGGATGATCTCATCTTAGATGCTT
Source organism: archaeon (assembly GCA_038874115.1). Lineage (GTDB taxonomy): Archaea > B1Sed10-29 > B1Sed10-29 > B1Sed10-29 > JAVZDC01 > JAVZDC01. Next base: position 40,416 of record JAVZDC010000002.1, on the reverse strand, counting down.
CTATTTTTGCTCTGTTTGCTGCTTCCCATGCTCTCTTTACATCTTCCTCTATAAGTTTTGAATCGTTAAAATTAAAATACTCATAAGGTGCCTGTATCGGTGGGATATCAAAAGAATCTGCGATTGAAGAGACTTCAGAAGGGTTGGCGAGAGAAAAAGAAACCCAAGTAACAAAATAAGGTTGAAATATAAAAGAAATTACGTCTAAAACGATGAATAAAATGTTTGAGCCAGCTATAGCTTGTAATGGTATCATGAAATTTCTGACAAAAAAGTAAATTAAAAAAGTTCTCAAACCGTACTAAGTTAAATTTGGATCTTAGTAGGTTTCTTCCCAGAGGATAAAAGGACGACTCTACTTATTGGTTGTTCATTCATTATCTTGAAACCTGTACGTTCCGAAATTATTTTTGAAAAGTTTTTTATTTCTTCATGAGAAAGCATAAAGTCCATTCCAAGTCTATTTCTCGAAAAACCAACAGCCATATAACTTTTTATTTCTACAAAATCAGGCTGAGCTTTTTCCAAAATTTTTACATATCCATCAACATCAGCATTAACTCCTTTTATCAAAGTTATCCTAACAACTGTTCTTGTTTTAAGACTTGAAAGCATGGTTAAACTTTCCATCAATTTGTTAAAAGATGCTCCTAATATTGGCCGATTAACTTTCTTATACATTTCTTCTGAGGTAGAATCTAAAGAAACATAAAGTTGTGTCGGGTTTATTCTCTCCAACATCTCCGGATTTTGGCCGTTTGTAACAACAAATGTAGTGAAACCGTTCTTTTTATATATCTCAATAAGGTCTGGAAGATGCGGGTACAAAGTTGGTTCACCGTCCAATGAAATAGCGACTTGGTTTGGATTTAGTGCTTCCTCGAAAAGTTTTGGGTTTGCGATAGGCTTCAAACCAAATAACAATTCTCTTTGGGCCTTTATGCTTTCTTCAAAGATTTCTTCAGGTTCAGAATATAACGCAGGTAGCTCTGGCTTCTCAAATTCCCAAGCCCTCCAACAAAAAATGCATCTTTGATTGCAAAATAAATAAGGTGTCATTTGTAAGCATCTATGGCTTTTAATCCCATAAAAAGCTTGTTTGTAACATATTCCCTTTTCTCTTAAAGATTTTTTAGTCCAAGTACAGAGTTTTACTGCTCCCGCTTTCCCAATGAGCTTATAATGCTGTTTTTGCAATATTTTAAAAAACTCCTCCATGGCTATTTCCCAATGATATGTGTTTTTTGGTTTTAATATTCTTTACGGGTAAAAAATAAAAGTAAAAGTACTGTATAGAAGAGTATGGATAAATTAGTCAAATATGCTAAAGAAGCTATAAATGCTTTTGTAAAAAAAGGGGAAATTTTAGAGTTTGAAGATTTAGATGAGAAAAAAGGAGTATTTGTAACGATATATAAAGGAAAAGAACTTAGAGGCTGCATAGGATATCCTTACCCGGATAAACTTGGGAAAATTTTAGGAAGGGCGGCTGCTGGAGCGTGTACTGACCCAAGATTTCCTCCATTGTCCGAAGATGAATTGGATAAAATAAGAGTGGAGGTTACATTACTCGAAAAACCAAAAGAGTTTAAATGCAAAAAAGAAGAGATTCCTAAAAAAATTGAGATTGGGAAGCATGGGTTAATAGTAGAACAAGGCTTTTTATCTGGACTACTTTTACCCCAAGTTGCTGTTGAAGAAAACATGAGTCCTGAAGAGTTTTTAGATGCGACATGCTGGAAAGCTGGGCTTCCACCAGGTTGCTGGTTAGATCCTAAAACCAAAGTATATTATTTTGAAGGAAAAGTTTTGAAAGAAGATTAAAATTTTCGACATGGGTTTCTTTCGGGGCAATATCCGTATATTTCGCATTGAGGCTTACAAATCTCTGAAAAAATTCTACTTTTCTCTGAAAGAATTTTCGAAATATCTTTTGCAATGTTTCTTATTTCCCATTGAGCTTTTGTACACGTTCTTTTTCCTATGCTATGTATTGCATTCCAGCCATTGATATGTATAAAATCGAAAACTACTAAGGAATGAGGAACTACTCCAATCGCTTCAGATTCCGGTACTCCGTCTGAAATTAATGTATTATAAAACTCAAAAAGTTTTTTATTTATCTCCAAATATTCTTCATAAAAATCAGAGCATTGGATGCTTGGAGGTGTAACAAATTTTTCTCTTTCTATTGCATTATAAATTGGCTCGACTGCTTGATCCCAGGTCCTTTGTCTTATTGCTTGATGGAAACAGGCTAAAGACATTGGAGTTAGAAAAGTACAAAAAGTTCCGAAATGAACGTGTTTCAAAAGTGAGAGTTCTGATTCGTTTCTTCTCGAAACTATATCGTAGATATCTAAGTTATCCGCCTTAAATTCCAAATAACGTGTTTTTTCTTTAGAATATTTTTCTATTATGCTTTCAAACAATTTACTTTTCTCGGCAAACAATTGTGCTGAAGGATACCAAGATAAAACTTCTGTATTTTTTCCATAGTCTTCAAAAAGATTTGGGGAACGTTGCTTCGCCAAAGTAATAATTTCTCTAACTATTTTCTTAACAATGCTTGGTGCTTTAGAGTTTTCAGTCATAGTATATAAATGTAAAAATTCTCTCGAGTTTCCGCACGTTTGTATATTTGTTTGTACATAAAGAGGTAAGATATATCTCGAATCTTCAGCCGGAATTTTATTTTGAATCATTTTATCATAAAATAAATATACTTCTTGCATCAAATCGGAATATTTTTTCTCATATTTTCCAAAACAATCCGGTGTATATATTTTTTGAGCCTTTGTTCTTCGAAGAGATTGTTGAAGATGGGCTAGATAGGAAGGCTGGCATACTTGAAAAGTAAATGCTCTTGGAACGTTTTTTAGACTAAAAGAAAAAAAGTTTTGATCTCCAACAGAACCATGACCTCTACCAAAACTCTCTTTAATAACTAGTTTAATTTTTTCTTCAGTCAATTCTTCTAAAAGCTCGAAAGAAGCTTTTTCCTCAAAACAAGATAATGCTCCGGCGGCGGAGAGGGTGTCGGGAGGAATATCAGAACAGGAAATAAGTTTTATTTGAAAATCCATAATTAAAAAATAATTTAAAGAATATAATAATTAATGCTTTGAAACGTAAGGCTGGAGAGAAGTATTAAACTTAATTAAAAATTCTTCTAAATGTTTTTTCGGTATTGTTGCTCCAGCAGCAATACTATGCCCCCCTCCTATGCCTTCAAATTGAGCTGCTAAATCACGCAATAATAAACCAAGATGTAATCCTTTCTCAACTAATTCTTGTGTCGCTCTTACAGATATTTTTAATTTGCTTTCATCCGACTTATTTACACATATTCCCAAAATTGGCTTTTCTTTTAAAATTAAAGATCCAAAAAGCATTCCAGCTACAGTTCCAATAATTTCTGAAGGTATTTTATCCTTCCCATCCAAAAGGAAATAATTTTCCTTTTCCATTAAACCTGAAGCAAAAACGTACTGAATTGCTTCTTTTAATTCTTTTCTATGCTGAGCAAGTAAATTTTTTCCTTTCTCCAAATACTCTCCCCGATCTCCTTTTAGAATGTTTATCCCAACCATTCCTTGTTTTCTTCTACCACAAGCATTCAATAAAGTGGAAAACTCTTGAAGATCTTTTAACAAGGTTCTTTCTGGCTCTTTTTTTAACTCGTAAACAACGCTTACTAACCTTTTTAAAGTTTTTTCACTCATTTGCCTTTCTTTTCCGTAGAGATAAAGCGCAGTTATAAGTCTCTTTTTTTCTTCCAAAGTTAAATCACAATAATATAGCCAAGTTTCTCCTCTTTTTAAAGGAATGTTGTTCTTTTTCAAAAATTCTTTACATGCTTCTTCGTTGGCGGTCAATCCGGGAAAAATCGGGTTTGTAGCATAAACTAAAAACTGGATAAGAGGTCTGGAATGTCTACCATAAAGAGAAATATCTTTTTTAATCTCTACCTCTCCTTCTTCTAAAGCATCTTTTAAAATTATTTTATTTAGCCCAACAAAACCCTCGCGAGTATTCTGCATGTCTCCTAATGCTCCAATCAAAGCTATTTTTGCCAAACCTTCATGAAGTTTAAGATATTTTGCAACTAAATAACAAGCTCCAGCACCAGAAATATCTCTTGTACCATCGTAACCGCTAAACATAGGGTTAAACTGTAACCTTGCTTCAATAGGCACATGGTGGTCTATTATGCATCTGTCTAAATTTTCAAGTAAAGGAGCTTGCCCAGATCCAAGGTCTACAAAGATAATTTTCTTTTTTTCTTTTTCTAATTCAGAAATCAAATTCGGATCAAGTTTATCAACTATTTTTATTTCATGTTTTTTATTTAACCTTTCCAAAAGAATGCTAGTACATGCCCCTGAACAAAGACCATCAGCATCATGGTGACAAACTAATAGATAATCATCGTTATTTACTAAAAAATCCGCAACCTCTTTCAAACCAATTAAATCAAGCATGTATAATTTTATGTTTGCCTATTAATAATGATGTTTGCCCAGGGTAAAGATTAAATAGTTGTTTTTTATAAAAAATGATGGTTTTGGGGAAATGAAGGAAGTTTTATTGTCGAAGTCAGTAAGCATGGAACAATTAATTTTTGGCCCACGAATACCTTTCCATTTCTTTTTAACTTCCGGAGTTGGGGAAAGCGATGTAACAATTCATGCTGGTTCTTATCACTTGGCTCTTAAAGAAGCGGGCGTTGAAAGATGTAATATAATAACGTATTCTTCCATCTTGCCAAGTATTGCAATCGAGGTAGAGAAACCAGAACCTGAAAGTTTGATTCATGGATCAGTACTTGAAACAATCATGGCTTGCTCGAATGCAAAGCAAGGCGAAAGAGCAACCGCTGGTTTAATTCTTGGTTGGCTTTATGATAAAATATCTGGGGAAAAATACGGAGGACTTGTTTGTGAATACTCGGGTAACGGAGACGAAGCAGAAGCAGTTTCTACCCTTCAAAAAAGTCTGGAAGAAATTTGTGGAAACGGGTTTTCAGAAAGATATGAGTTAAGAGACGTAAAATATTACATAAGGTCCTTTATTCCACAAAAGAAATTTGGGACTGCTATTGTTGCAATTTGCTTTTTAGATTATGTTTTTCCAATGCAAAGCATAAAGCCAAATATTTAAAAACCAACAAAAATAGAGTTTTTAGATATTGATTAATCCACAAAAAGCAGATTGGTTAATTTTTTGTTAAAATCGATTGAATATGACAATATTTGGAAAAAAATAAAAAGATAGTGCTCGGACAGCATGATAAACAATAATATATTGGGAATTGTACTATATAAAGTTTACTGTTGAAGAATAAAAAAATCATAAAGTAAAAGATTCTCCAAACCTTGGTGTTTCTACGTTGAATTTATGCTCGATCTTTTTCTTAAAAGCCAACATGTTTCCCTCGTCTCCATGAACTAAAAAAATTTTCTCTGGTTTTTTTATTTTAGATAAAAAATTAAGAAGTTGAGCTTGGTCCGCATGGGCTGAAAAAGAAATTTGTTTAACTTGAGCATTAAAATTTATTTGCTTCCCGTTTGGTAAAAAAACTTCTTTCTTCCCTTCCAAAAGCTCTCTTCCTAAAGTGCCTTCAGCTTGGTAACCAACAAGTATTAAACAATTTCTCTCATCCTCTGCAATTTTTTCAAAATAATAAAGTGCTGGTCCTCCAGTAAGCATCCCTGAAGTAGCTATAATAATATCCCCAGATAAAGCATCTGATCTATCTTTTGTTCTTGGAATTTTAAAAATACTTTTTTCAAAAAAATCTTCTCTTCCCAAAAGTATTCTGTTTATAATCTCTTGTTTAAGATAAATTACGTTCTGTCTATAAATTCTATTCGCTTTTTTAATCAATCCATCACAATACGCGTTTAAACTTGGTAATGCTCTTGAACGGACATAATTGTCCAAAATAAGCATAATTTCCTGAGATCTTCCAACACCGAAAGCAGGGATTAAAACTTTTCCTTTTCTTTGTAAAGTCTCTTTTATTGTTTTAATTAACTCGTTGGATGCATTTTTCAAAGAAGGTAAATTTTTATTTCCGTAAGTGCATTCCATTACCAAATAATTAAAAGAATCTAAATCGTCCTCCCCCTTTTCTAAAAGATATGAGTTTCTAAAACTAATGTCTCCAGTATAAAAAAAGCGTTTATTTTCTAATTCGATTATTATACTTGCCGAACCAAGCATATGTCCTGCTTTATGGAAGCAAACTGAAATTCCTTCTTTAAGAAAAATTTTTTTCCAATATTCCACATAGCTTATATTTTTCAAAACTTTTGCCAAATCTTCGTTTGAAAATGATTCTTTTCCTAAACTCTTTGAAACCTTCGCATAATCAGCTAGGAGTATGTGTGCTAAATCTCTTGTTGGCTTTGTGCATATTATTTTACAATTATGCTTTTTCAAATAATGAGGAAGATATCCGCAATGATCCAGGTGGGCGTGTGTTATTAAAATGTAATCCACTTTTTCTTCCAAAATAGGAAATTCATCCCCTTTTCTACTTAATTTTACTCCACAATCAAGAAGTATTTTTTTATTATCGCCCTCTAAGAGTATACAACTTCTTCCAACTTCTCTTGCCCCGCCAAGAAAAGAAATTTTCATAAAAAATCATGGTTCTGTTCTTTCTATAGTTCTTGGGAAAGGAATAGCATCTTTAATTGTTGAAACTCCGGTAAACCACATAACTAGCCTATCTACACCAAGACCAAAACCTGCATGAGGAACAGCACCGTACCTTCTAAGGTCAAAATACCATTCGTAATTCTTTGGATCATCATTTTGTTCGATTAAAGATTTTCTTAATTCTTCGATGTTTAAATCTCTTTCCGATCCTCCAATAATTTCAAAACCTACCTCAGGAGCTAAAACATCCAAACATCTTGCAAGTTCTGGATTTTGAGGATCTCTTGGTTTGTAGAAAGCCATGATTTTTTTAGGGTAGTGAGTAACTATCACAGGTTTTGTAAAGTGGGAAGTTATTTGTTTTTCTTCAGGCGTCCTTAAATCTTTCCCAAATTCAATATGCATTCCATCTTTTTCTAAAAGTTTTAAAGCATCAGTATATGTAATCCTTGGGAAAGGAGGAGTTATCTCTTCCAATTTTCTATAATCTCTCCCAATTTCCTTTAATTCTTTTTTATTGTTTTCAACTACTGCTTGGGCAAGGTAAGACACGAGGTTCTCACAGAGTTTTGCTAATCCGTCCAAGTCCATCCAAGCAGCTTCGGCCTCGCAATGCCAATATTCTGTAAGGTGCCTTGCTGTTTTTGATTTTTCTGCTCGAAAAGATGGACCAAGACAATATACTTTTTCAAGAGAGGGTAAAAGGGCTTCGAGATAAAATTGGCCTGTTTGAGAAAGCCTAACTTTCTCCTTTCCAAAATAATCGACTTCAAACATTTCTAAACCAGACTCCGAAGTTTTTACAAAAAAAGGTGCATGAACATAATAGTAACCTTCTTTTCTGAAAAAATCATGGATGGCATTAAAAACCGTTGACCTTATTTTCCAGATATTTGTCATTCTCCAACTTCTAACCCAGAGATGCCTCACACTTAAAAGAAAATCCTCGCTAAAATCTTTTGAAATTGGAAAGTTATGTGAAGGTCCAATAGTCTGTAGTTTCTCAACTTCTATTTCTCGTCCTCCAGGAGCCCTTTCATCTTTTTTAACAAAACCATAAACGTATAAACTTGTTTCCATTCCCATTTTATCTGCATCATTAAAAAAAGGGTTTTCTTTTTTCACTACGCACTGTATTCTTTCAGTACTATCTCTAAGAAGAAAAAAAACGTTTTCTTTTGAGGCTCGGTGTCTATGTACCCATCCTCGGACCCAAACTTTTTCTCCATCAAACTTTCCATCTAAAACATCAGAAATTTTAACAAATTCTTCCATAAAACAACACCTTTCTAAAAAACAAGCACTTACAGTACTATACTTAGATGAATTAATAAAACTAACGCTAAAATTTAAAAAGAGGGGTATTATTGAAAATTATGCCTTTTGAAATAACGGAAGTTCCTGAAACGTATTTATATGTTATATTAATTGCGATAGGATTGCTTATTGTTTTTTTTGTACTGTTTTTAGTGTTAAGAAAGAAAAGAATAAAAACAAGTTACAAGGACGTCATGAAGGAATATGAAAACTTGGAAGAATTGTTTAAAGAAAGAGCGAAGGTATCTTCTCAACTAGAAATTTTAAATGAAGGAAAATCTTTGGGTAAGATACCTCCTAAAGAGTTTGAAAAAAAATCACAGAGTTTAAACAAAAGAATGAAGGAAATCGATGATAAGATTGACGAAGTATTGGTAACTCTTGCGAAAGAAAGTTTTGAAAGAGAGTTACCTGCTGAGATAAAAAAAGGTTTGGATCAGATTACATCCGTAACTGAATTGGGTTTGGAAATAAAAAAATTAAAAGAAGACTTGCAAAAATATTCTGCTTTAAAAGCAGAAAATGAAGATTTAAAGAGAAAAATAGAAGCCTTAGATTCTCAGATAAGAGAATTAAAAAGTAGGCCTGCTGCAGAAAAAGGAATCGAGGCCAAACTTCTTGATTTGATAATCGAGAGGTATGGTAAAGAAATAGAAATACGAGAAAGTAAAACTTTAGGAGAAATGAAAAACCTGGTGCAACCAAACAATGTATTTATTCAGAATTTAGCAAATTCCGTTATTTCTCCCGAGGATGAGAAAAAACATGAGAAAGTTTTAGAATACGTTAGAGGGATAAAAACAGTAAGTTTTCCGATTAGTTTTTGGATGACTCCTCAGCAAATTGTAGAAAATGGTTTTGCTGATGCTGAAGATAAATCGATATTTCTTTGTACTTTGTTAAGAGCTCTTGGTTATGATGCGAAAGTTATCGTAGTTATGATGGAAGATTCGAAAAAAAGAGCGATCGTCTCTGTGCAACACAATAACTTTTATTATATTTTAGACTCAAATATCTTCCATGATTTTAATTCTTTTTCTGGAGTTTTAGAAGAAGAGGCTTTAAAAAAATATGAAGTTGATGGGAAAAAAGTTTCAAAAGTTTTATATAGTTTTAATGACATTACATATTCTATCGAAGAAGAAGGAGAATGAATATGATTTCTGTGGATAGGAAGAAATGCATATATTGCGGGGGTTGCGTTTCTGTTTGCCCAAAGAATGCTTTAACATTAAAAGAAACATACATAGAATGTGATCCAAACCTTTGTATTTCTTGTGGGACTTGTGCATTATTTTGTCCTGTAAAAGCGATAGAGGTTGAGGGGAAAAATGTTTGAGGAGCTTTTTGATAAAAAATGGGATGTAATCGTTGTAGGTGCGGGACCTGGAGGAAGTGTTGCCGCTAGGGAATGCGCAAAAAGAGGGCTAAAAACTTTAGTTATAGAAAAAAGACAGGAAATTGGAGCTCCTGTAAGATGTGGAGAAGGTTTAGGAGAAGTATGGATGAAAAAAGCAAATCTAAGTTATGATCCATCCTGGTGTAGGGCAGAAATGCATGGAGCTGTTGTTTATGGACCAAAGAAAGCTAAAATGATAATCCCTACAGCAAATAAAGGATATGTGATAGACAGAAAGGTTTTTGAAAAAGTTTTGGCGCAACAAGCAATCTTTGCTGGAGCTAAGTATGCAGTAAAAAGTAGAGTTTACGATGTTATAAAAGATGGGGAATTTGTTAAAGGAGTAAAAGTTGAAAATGGAGAAGGTAGATTTGAAGTTGAGGGAAAAATAATTGTTGCTGCGGACGGAGTAGATTCTCAAACTGCGAAATATGCTGGGATAAATACAGTAAACATGATAACAGAGGTTGATTCTGGTTTTGAATACGAAATGGCTGGAATAAATATAGACCACGAAGATAAAATACACATTTTTGTTGGAAATTCAATAGCTCCAAGAGGTTACATTTGGGTATTCCCAAAAGGGCATGGGGTTGCTAACGTTGGGATTGGAATTTTAGGAAATTCGAAAAAGAGTGCTAAAAGTTATTTGGATGAATTCATTGAAAGCAGACCAGACATATTTGAAAATTCTGGGATTTATGAGATGAAAGGAGGCTGCGTTCCGGTAGGGGAACCTTTGAAAAAACCTTATGGAAACGGTATCGTTATTATAGGAGATGCTGCTCACATGGTAAACCCAATACATGGCGGAGGCATGGGTACTTCGATGGAGGCTGCAATGATTGCTGCACCAATAATTGAAAAAGCGATAAAAAATGGCGATGTTTCTGAGAAAGTTTTGAAAGAGTTCTCAGATAAATGGTACGAAGAAAGGGGAAATCAATTATTAAATGTATTAAAAGTTAGAAAATTCTTTGAAAAATTGAGCGATGATGATATGGAAGCCTTGGCTGATTTCTTCACTCCTGAAACTTTGCTGGAATTTAGCGACGGAAAGAAACTTTCTGTTTTTGCAAAATTCTTTGTGAAGAATCCAAGGCTTGCGCTTTTGGCAGCCAAAACTCTGATGTAGATGAAAGCAACAATATTGTTTGGTTCTTTAATTGTTTTTATCTACTTTTATTTTGCTGTTGCTCAAATATACATTCCGACAAAAGAGTTAACAGAGCTTGGATTTTCTTGGTCTAATCCATCAGGTATAATTACGTATCCTTTTGCACATGTTGGTTTGAAACATCTTTTTGCTAACTTGGTTGTTTTTTTACCAATAGCATACATAGTTGAAAGAAAGTTAAATTTTAATCATTTTTCCGCCTTATTTTTCTTTTCTGGAGCTGCTGGGGCGATAGCTTTTGAAACGTTGTACCCAAACGCCTACTTAGTTGGAGCTTCTGCAGCTATCTCCGGACTTATAGCTGTCGCGATTTTTATCGATCTTAAAAAATCTTTAATTGCTTTAATTGTTTCGAGTCTAGCCATATATTTCATGGCTCCCTTACTTGAAGATTACACAAAACAAAAGTACGAAAGTCTTTCAAAAGATGTAGAAAAAATTGAAAATCAAACGAAAGAAATAAATAAAGAAATTGAAATTGCTATATCTCAAAATAAAACTGAAGAAGTTAAAGTTTTAAGAAAAAAATATGCGGAATTTACAAGCATGTTGAATCAGACAATAAATTTAAAAGTTGTTGTTGGGACCGGTATTGAAAGAGAAAAACAAGCAAAAAGTTCGGTTATAGTGCATCTTTGCGGAGCGATTGTTGGAATAACTTATTTATTTTCATTTAGGCAAGACATAATAGATGAGTTTTTAGAGAATTTTAGGAGAAAATATGGACGTGTTTTTAGTAAAAGGACTAGTGGAAGAATTAGAGAAGCTAAAAAATAAAAGAGTGAAGAAAGTACAAACTCTTGGGGAAGGAAAATATAGAATAAGGATCGGGGAAGAAGATTTAATTGTTGAGATTGGGAAAAGGATATACTTATCAAGTTATAAAGTTTCTGGAGAGAAAGATGGTTTTTCTGAATTTCTGAAAAAAGTTTTTGAAAACAAGATTTTGAAAGACGTTTATCAAAAATTTTTTGATAGAGTAATTGTATTTTCTTTTGAGAATGGGAACTTGATTGTCGAAGCTTTTTCTCATTGGAATTTGATCGTGACTGATCCAGAGTTCAATATACTAAAAGCATATATGGAAGAAAGTTGGAAAGATAGAGAAATAAAAGTTGGTCAAAAATATGTTTTTCCTAAAAAAGAAGTTCCTAAAGAGTTTGAGGAGTTTAAAGAAAGATTCTCAAAAGAAAAAAGTGCTTTCTACGATATTTTGGAAATTTTGAATTTACCTCCTGCTTATGTTGAAGAAATGTGCTTTAAAGCAGGGATAAACAAAAATGAAAGCATTGGGGAAGCAAGTTTGAAAAAGGTTTGGGATGTTTGGGAAGAATTTTTGAAAAAAGAGATAAAACCTTGCGTTCAGAGCGGAAATCTTTTTGCTTTTGAACTTGAAACAAAAGGAAAGATTGAAAAAAGTTTTGAAAGTGTTTCAAAAGCTTTAGAAGGATTTTTTGAGGAGGAAGATTTGGAAAAACAAAAGATTTTAAGAAAATTAGAAATGCAAAAAAAGGCGTTGGAGGCTTTGGAAAAAGAAATAAGAGAAATGCAAGTTAAAGCTTTTTGGATGGAAATGAATAGAAAAATTTTGGAGGATGCGATAAAGCTTGCTAAAGAAAACAAGTTAGAAGAGTTGGGAAAATTAGGTTTTTCGAAGAAAGGAAAGTATATTATTAAAAATTTAGACGAGGAGGCTCTCGTCGACTACTACAACATCGCTGACAGCGAAAACTGACTTATACGGAACAAGACCTAGCTTTTCATATTTTTGAAGTTCTTTTCCTATCTTTGTGTCTTTGTGAGGTTCGATTAGCAGGCCTTCTATTTTTCCAGTTTTGTCGTCAACAAGAATGTCGGATACTCTTCCTATTTCTTCTCCCTTGTTTGTTATTACTTTTTTACCGCCAAGCTGTCTTGCTAAAACTATTTTCAAAGAAGCCATGAAAACCACCTTTTTAAGTTATGAAAAAGAAGTATTTAAAGTTTTCTTGCTCATAAAATTCATTCTGCTTTTAATGGAATTTAAGAAAAATAGATATCGAAAAGGTTAAAAAGGTCTAAAAAAATAGTTGAAAAGGTGGGAACATTGTGGAGAAAGCCATTGTTACTCCTTATGAAGTTAAGGGAGAAATCGATTATAAAGAACTTTTAAAAGAATTTGGTATTGAAGAGATCTCTGATTCTTTAAAACAAAGGTTTTATTCTTTAAGCAAAGCAGGAAAGCATTCTTTTTTAGAAAAAGGTTTCTTTTTTGCCCATCGAGATCTTGGATTTTTCTTGGATGAATTCGAAAAAGGGAATGAGGTTGCTCTTTACACCGGGAGAGGTCCTTCAGGACCTATGCATTTGGCTCACCTAGTACCTTTTATGTTTACGAAATATTTACAAGATGCTTTTGATGCAGATCTTTACATTCAGATAACTGACGATGAGAAATTTTTGTTTAAAGAATTAAGTTTAGAGGAAACAAAGAAATATGCTTATGAGAATATAAAAGATATTTTGGCTCTAGGTTTTAAAAAAGGAAAAACACATGTAATTTTAGACACAGAACACATAAAGATTCTTTATCCTATTGCGTTAAAGGTTGCAAAGAAGTTGACGTATTCCACAGTTAAAGCAACTTTTGGGTTTAAATCAGAATCAAACATAGGCCAAATATTTTTTACTTCGATTCAAAGTGCTCCTGCTTTTCTCCCGTCTGAAATCAAAAAGAAAAAAGTTGCATGTTTGATACCTTGTGCTATTGACCAAGATCCTCACTTTAGGTTGACAAGGGATATTGCTGAAAAACTTGGGTATTATAAACCTGCTTTGATAGAATCCAAATTTTTACCAAGCTTGCAAGGATTTGGTAAGATGAGTGCTTCTGATCCTGAAAGTTCTATTTATCTTAACGACTCAGAGGAAGAAATAAAGAAAAAAGTGATGAATGCTTTCACTGGTGGAAGAGAAACTATAAAACTGCAAAGGGAAAAGGGGGGAAATCCGGAGATTTGCCCAATATTTGTTTTTAGTGACCTACTTTTTGAAAATTCGGGTAAAATTTTTGAAGAATGCAAGTCCGGAGGGAGAATTTGCGGAGACTGTAAAAAAGAATTTTATGAAAAAATTATAAAATTTTTAAAGAAAATTAGAGAAGGAAGAGATAAATATGTCTTAGAAGACTATTTAATGGGTGAAAAATGAGTTTGAAACGTAGATTATTTGGGAGAATTGAAGAAGAAGGGAGGAAAAAAATTAAAGAAGCCAAGGAAAGTTTGGGAAAAGAGCAAAAAGCTGTGGATAATGAAGTCTCTCGAAGGATGAATATTATAAGATCAAGAGCTTCTTGGATTAAAGAATATCCTGAAGAAGAACGAAAAAAGATCGAGCTTGAATTAAAAATGTTTTTGGGATTGATAGAGAAACATAGATATCGTGGAGAGATGGAAGAAATGAAAAAAGCGCAAAAGGAACTCCGTGAAAAAATTGAAGAATGGAAGAAAATAGCTAAGGAAATCAGGAAAAATACAGCTGGAGGATAAATATGGGAATCTTTGATAGATTACGGGGAAAAAGACCCCTTGTACCGGGCGAAATAAGAAAAAGCGTTGGAGTCTTTGAAGTTGGAGCTAAAAGAAAGGTCTTTTTGGAAAAAGCTTCGGAAACAACAGGGCTTGAAAAACGTCTTGAAGAATTAAGGAGAATAAAAGCAGAGTCCGCAATTCCTGGACTTACACTTTCCGAAGAAGAACGACGAAAGGCGTTTGAAGTTATACAAAAAGGGTTGGCTGAATGGAGTAAAAAAACAGATGAAATTTTGAAGCAGGGGAAGGAACTTTTTAACAAAAAACCGATTATAATTTCCGGATCCAAAGCCAGTGAAGAAGCGATTAGAAAACTTGAGAAAGAAGGAGTTTTGTTCCTTAGTGCTGCTGAAGAAACGCAAACCGCAATAGAAGCAATGAAAATGGGGATTGAAAAGCTATTAATAGAGGAAAAAGAGGTGGAAGTTAAGAAATGCAGAAAAAATAAAGGGGTCGTGGGGTAACTTGGCATCCTGGCCGGCTCCAGTTCATGGAGCGCTGAGCATAATGCGATGATCTCAAAAGGAGGAAGTTACCGGCAGATCTGGGTTCAAATCCCAGCGACCCCATTTTTTTAAAAAGTGATAAAATGCAAATAAAGATTGGAATCATAGGTGGATCTGGACTTGAAAAACAGAGTATTCTGAAAGGACAAGAAAAGTTGGTTCTAAACGCGAAATTCGGAAAACCTTCTTCAGAAATAATAATCGGAAAAATAAGCGAAATCCCTGTTGCCTTAATTTTAAGACATGGGGAAAAACATGAAATAATGCCTTCAAACGTGCCTTTTCGTGCAAATATCTGGGCTTTAAAGGAGTTAGGTTGTACGCATGTGATAGCCACAACTGCCTGTGGTTCTTTAAAAGAAGAATTTAAACCAGGAGACTTTGTATTTATGGATCAGTTTATAGATAGGACTACAAAAAGAATTTCAACTTTTTATGATGAAAACAAAGTTTGTCATATTCCGATGGCTGAGCCTTTTTGCAAAAACTTAAGAAAACTCCTTTTCGAAGAAGCGAGGAAACTAGGCTATTCATGCCATGAAAAAGGAACTGCGGTAACGATAGAAGGGCCAAGGTTTTCCTCAAAAGCAGAGAGTAAGATGTTTAGAGCTTGGGGCGGAGAAATAATAAACATGACAACTGTACCTGAGGTTGTTCTTGCAAGAGAAGCTGGGTTGCATTATGCTGCCATAGGAATGGTCACGGATTATGACTGTTGGAAAGAAGATGAGAAGCACGTGGATGTATCGTTAGTCTTGGAAACTTTTAAAAAGAATTCTGAAAAGGTTCAAAACCTCATAGTAAAAACTATTCCAAAAATAAAAGAGTATTCTGATTGCCCTTGTGTTTCGGATATTGAAAAATCTTTTGTTTAAGCAAAGAAAGTTATAAATATATATGTAAATAAAAAGAAATATGCAAATGAAGGCAGGTTTTGATGTATTAAGGCTTGTAAGTGGACAAAAAGATCCAGCAAATTTAGAAATAGAATTAGAAAACAATGACGATATTTCCCAGATGGTAAGTGTTGCTGTCAGAATTCCTTTTTCTTTTGGATTTGATCTTGTTGGATTGGAAAGAGAGAAAATAATAAAAGTTGGGGAGATTCAACCTAAGGAAGTTAAGAGAATAGTGGTGCCGATTTTTCCAAAACCATCTGTTAGGCCTGGGGAATATGAATTCGTTACGAAAATGCGAGTCCATCCCGGAGGAAGATGGGACAAAGTGGCTTATGAGGAACAATTGAAAACTTTTTTAAGAGTGATTAAAACATGAAAGTTTGCCCAAATTGCGGGTCTACTGAAATTGAATATGCAAGCTTAGATAAAAGATCTGGGGAGTTTGTAGGGATTGGGGTTCCGCAAAAATATTTTTGCAAAAATTGCGGATATACGGGAAGCGTGATTATAGAAACAAAAAAATACTTTAGAAGAAAACCAAAAATTTTGGATTATGAGGCAAAAACATGGGAAAAAAGCTCGATCTCAAGAATTTTTGTGTTTTCAATACTTTTCTTTCTTGCCGCAAGTTTGGTTTTTTTAGGATATCAAAAAGAAACAAGTACTGAGAAAGTTGAAGGTTTATTGAAAATTTTAAATGTTTCTGAACCAAAGCAAGGGAGTTTAACTATACTTCCAATGCAAAAAGGTTATTTAGTTTATAAGGAAACTGGAGAAAAACTGTATGTTCCTGCAAAAGCAATTCCTTGGTACCTTAGCACTACTTCTTTTGGTTATGGTGCTTTTTTAGATATTTTTATTCCGTTTTTCTTTATGTTTTTTGTTGCTGGACTTATTGCTTTTTTAATTGGAATTTCTATAAAAAAATATTTGGCTTTAGAGGAGAGTGAGGAAGATGGCTGGGCTATTAAGAGGCAGACTTGAAAAAAGGGTGGAAGAAAAGCATGAAAAAAGGTTTGGAAAAATAAAGAGAATGGTTGAGGACTGGGGAATAAAGCTCGATAAAATGTTTGAGGCTGCGGGGGAGTTGGAGAAAGCTAGGCGGAAAATCCAAGAAAAACAAGCAGAACTCGATGAAAGAGTGGAAAAGAGATTGGAAAAAATAAAACAAAATTTTAACTTAAATGCTCTTGGTGTTTTCGAAAGAGAAAGACTAAATAATGCTATTTTCGAAATAGAAAGATTAAGACTTTTAGGTCAAGAAAATACGGAGGGATTTAAGAAAGCCCAGGAGGAGGCTAAGGCTCTTTTAGAAAAAATAAGAAAATCTACTAAAAAGTAAACTTTTGCGAAGATTTTCTTCTTTCCCGAAGAAAACCCTATTTTTCCCCGGTTTTTAGCGAATCAGGAAGGTGTATAGATAAGTATTTAAATAGGTTTACAAATTAGTAAAATTAAGGGTAAAATCCAAAAAGATTTGGTTTACTAAAAAGTAAAAAATTCCAAAAGTGGTTCTTATGGATTTTCATCATGAATCTGTAACAACTTCGTTATCTTTTGAAACAGTTTTAAGAATAATTTATCCAACTCAAGACAAATATAGAATCGCTACCGCTATAATCCTTGGAGAAATTATTAAAAAAGGGGAACTTGATGGCTACGAAATTGCTCAAATTTGCGAACAACACAAGATACCAAAAGCAACATGGCATAAAATTTTTGTAAAATTGAGACGATTAGGTTTGATAGACAGAAGAAATATGAAATACTACCCGAATACTGAATTTTCGAGTGCATTAAGAAGGCTTGGAGATTCTTGGAAGAAGATTGTTGAAGAAAAAAAAGTTGATTTTGACCCAGTTAAGCTATCTTTAAACACTTAAACTATCCAATTTTTTAAGATTTTTCTCTAAGTATTTTGAGAACTTTTTGGTGGTTTTTTTCTTACGCTTTATTTTTTTAATTTTTCTTTCTCCGACGTAAGCATAAAGATATATTTTTTCACCAGATTCGAAAAGAACATCTTTTAACTCGAACTTATTCTTTTTCAAAAAATCAGTTCTGCTGTCGTTTTCTTGCAAATATATTATAAACTTGAATTGATCACCAAAATCTTTTAAAGCTTGAGAAAAAAGTTCTTTCCCTGCTTTTTCATTCAAGTAATAGAAATGATCTATTTTAAGAATGTTATCGATGGGCCTTGCAAGGAGAAAACCATCTACTCCTTCTATGCTTTCATGAACAATAAAATACGGACTTTCATGAATCAGATAAATTGGAAAGGGCACTTCTTTCCCTTTTGCTTTTGCAAGAATGTTATAGACTGCTTCAAAATCGTTAATTACTGCTCGTCTCACTGTCATTTTCGACCACCAACTCTTTAAAATCTTTTAAGGCCTTTGCTATTTTTTCTCCTTTTTCTGTAAGTTCTACTTTCGTTTTTCTTCCCATTCCATTCAATTTTATTAACCCTTTTTCTTCAAACTTTTTCAATAAATTATAAAGATGAGCATAGCTGCTATTTGTGTCCCTTGCTATTTTTGTTATGTATGTTTCTTTTCCCTTATTTTCCAACAAATATGCCATAACAGTTACTGGTTTTTCATTAAAGAAAAGTCTTTCCAGCATTATTTTCTAAAGCGTTTGAAGTATATAAATATTTTGTTTTAAATATATTTCCTATAAGATATTTTATAAAATATTTTTTGAGAAAAATTCTTTCATGGGAATACTACATAAAATATATTTAAAAAAGAATAACGAAACATTTTTGCAAAAAGTGAGAGATTTTGAGGTGGTTTGGCGGGCAATCGTAACAATATTGAAAAATGTGAGAAATTGCTAGGGTTTGAAAAAATGTGAGAGATGGGGGAGAGGGGGGTCACTTCCTGTATTCTTTTTTAAAAAGATCATTTAAAAGAGAAGTTATAGAAAGTGAGGATTTTGCTATAAAAGAGAGAGTTTTAGAAAAAAAGATACGGAAAGCAAAGGTTTAAATATTTAAAAATCTTAAAAAAGAAAGGTGATCTCAATGGCAGTACGGGTCTCTAAACTTTATGGTTTGCAAATTTTTGATGATAAAGGTAAATTTATAGGAACTGTAGCAGATATTGTATTAGATTTGCAAAAAGGGGAAATAATAAGAATAACGACTGAGCAAATTCCTTTATCTAAAAAAATGGATGACCAAAGCATCAGTAACATTATAAAGAATAGCGTATTGTATAAAAATGTTAAATCTGTTGGAGATATAATGATAATAAGCAAAGAAAAAGGGGAAGAAGCTCCAAAAGTAAGCAAAAAAGAAGAAGAAATAGAAAGAAAAGGATTTTTCTCAAAGCTCGTTAAAAGAGACTGATTGAAATCTAAGGCAAAAATGTTACAAAATCTTTTTATATTTTTTAACTCTTTTAAATCATGGTACTTAAGACTAAAAATATTCTAGATTTTAAAGATGCTTTATTTGGAATACTGGAAGTGACGGGGGGGCCCTACCCAAAATCAGCAAAAGAAATTACAGTTCATCTTAAAAACAAATACCCTGATCTCTATAAATTCACAAGAATAGAAAAAGCAAGTGGGTTCATAAGAAAAAAATATCTTGAGCCTTTTGTCGAACTTAATTTCATTTATAAGTACACTCCTGAAGATTCATGCTGGCCTAAGGCAAAAGGGCTTATAAACCATTTTTACAGGAAGTATGGGGGTACCCCTCCAAGAAAGCTCATTTGTGCATATCTTTCTAATTTTTTCTGCACAAAAGATATATTTTTCACAATAAAAATAAACAAAGAAATAAATTTAGACCTACATGCTCTTTTTCCAAATAAAAACCATCCAGATTTTCTTCCAGAATTCTTAAACCTGCTTTCATTGTTCAAAAAATCAAAAGATTTAGCATTGGTGCATCTAGAATCAATGGACGCTCAAGATATAAGAAAGCAAGCTTTGGCAAGAGTTTTAGAAAACACGGCAAGAGAAATAGATCTTCCTTTTGAACCAAACAAAGAAAGGGCAAAAAAGTTTCTTGATTTTTTGGTCAACAATAGCGGGGGCTCGATTTGAACGAGCGACCTCCGGGTTATGAGCCCAGCGGGCACTCCAGGCTGCCCCACCCCGCTATGATCTGTATATATTCTTTCTTACTTATAAACCTATTTTTCTTTCTATAGCAAAAAAATACCAAATAATTATAAGGATTATTAAGAAGATAACAGACATTTGCCAATCATCTAGTTGAGTAAAACCTCCAGTAATTTTTCCAAAATATTCTTTCCCTTTATCATCTTTCAAAGATATGTTTGTCTTCCCATAAGCATCGAGCACAAAACTTACTTTTTCCCCCCGTCTCAATGAAAAACTTTTTATTTCTTTCCCTTTTTCCGAAGATACGTTTAAAACTAAATTTTCAAAATCATAGTTCCCTCTGTTTTCAATTTCTATTTTTTCCATATTCCCAAATCTTTTTTCACTAACTTTTAATTCTTCTTTCTTCATAACTTGAAAACTTTTTTCAGAAACTTTTTCCCCAAACACCCCAAGCACAACATGTTTTCCAGGAGAAAATCTTTGATCAATTTTTATAAAATTAGAATTTATTTTTTCTCCATCAATGAAAAGCAACGGGCTTTTTTTAATGTCTTCCCCTCTTTGATTTTTGAGAATATAACTAACAATAAGATCATCCCCAAGAGAAAAAACATCTTTGTTTAATCTTATATCAAATTCCTTTGCAATCTCTCCAATACTTACGTTTATCTTTTTTTCACCAAAGCACCCATAATAGTTTGCATAAACAGAGATTTCATACGACCCAAGAGCATCCTCAGGCACTTTAATCTCTTTTCCTCTTTTCCCAAAACTTTCTAAAATTAACTCCGCGTTTACTTTTCTTCCGTTCTCATCAAAAACATCAAAATTTACATTTATTTCTTTTCCCGGAGTAGCGTTTAAACTTTTTAATTCAAGATTTAATATATCCCCCACAAAAATTTTCTTTTCTAATGTTTTCCCCGCCCCTTCAAGTCTAACCTTTTTCTCCCCTTTTGTTTTAAAAGAATACGTTACTTTTCCAACGAACTCATCAGATTCTAAAATAATCTTGGCCAATTTTTTCTCTCCATCAAAAAAATAAGCACTTATTTCAAAAGGTTCACCTACGCAGACTTTATCAGTTTTAAGGTCAATAATTACGGGTGCATCAACAACCTCAAACTCTTTTTCTATCTCAAAACAATCTCCTGTAATTTTTAAAATATGTTTTCCAATATTTGCTTTGATTGGATGAAATATCGAGTCTAAACTAGTAAAACTTCCTTCTTTTGCATCTAAGTTTACAGTTTCTATTAATTCAGAATCCAAATAAAGTTCTTGTTTCCCAAAACAAGCTTTTTCAAAGTATACCTGGCCTATGATTGAATAGACATCTGTTTTAAAAACTTGACCTGAAGGCCATTCAACAGTGATTGAGCAAAAACAAGAATACAATAAAGCCAAAAACATCAAAAATTTTCGCATCTAAATATTATTGTTTTTTTCTTTTAAATTTGTTATTCAACCAGTTAAAACTTTAGAAAGTACGAAAAATTAAAAAGGGTTTTCAAGAGAAAGCTGATTCATGAACAAAGCTTTGATAATTTTCCTAACTTTTCTCCCTTGCGTATTTTCAATTTGGTGCCAAGATCCGTTCTGCTCTTATACTACCCATCCTTGCAGAATAGAAATAAATGTTTCCAACCCAGGAACAATCCAAGTTGGGCCTATAGAAGAAAAAGATCTTTTGGAGAATTGCGGATTTTCATCTTTAAACTATAACGCGGTATCAGCTTATTTTGAAAACTTTCCCATTCCATCCAAAGCGTTCAAAATCGGAAACTTTTCTTTTTTCTTTATAAATGCTTTTCATCCAGGAAAACACGTAATTTATCTTTCTAATGATTCCAGCATTTATGTTCCAAGCAATTTCGAATTTAACTTTTCAAAAAATATTCATAATTGCAATCCTTATAACTATGTTACATATGAGTTTTTTGGAGGAATGCTGTTTGTTGGCGCATTTGCAGGAGAGATTTTCGAAACGGATGAGAGAGGAGAAATAGATAAAGTTTGTACTTTAAGTATGCCAACTACTTGTTCCCACTACGTCTTTTCGAATGCTACCCCAATAGATGCTCCAATAAAAATAAATTTCTCTTGGAACTGTGAAAGAGATTTAGCAGACAATGGAGGAGTTTATTCTTTGTTTTTAAATAATTCTTCCTCCACACTTCTCGAAGTTCCTCCTTGCGGGGCAAACCCAAGTTTTTGGGACAGTCTTGGAAGAAGTTCTGGAAATTTTGAAAGAGTAATATACAATACTGTTCTTAATCAAAGCTATAGAGTTTACGTTGGAGCAGCATGCAATTGTATGCGATGTGGATGTAATTATTATAAGTATTTCACTGAATGCACAGCAAAGTTCAAAATCCAAAAAGCACTAATCTCAGAAAAACCAACCCCGGCATTCCGTAAATTTACTCCTTTTTATTTTGAGATAAATGACTTTTATCTTTTGAAAAGAGGAGAAAAAATTGATTTTTCCATAATTCCAAACACCAAAATAGAAAATTTAACAATCCAAACTTCTATAGGTAGTCTTTCCCCTTCTTTCTTTAGCGAATTGAAAGATTCTAAAGAGATAAATTTAGGAATAGAAGATCTTGGAGTATACGAAGTAATTCTTTCTGCATCCTTTAACCAAGAGACCTTAAGCAAAAAGATTTTGGTTGTGGTATATGATTCAGAAATAGTTTCAAAAAATGCTCAGATTAATATTCCTGAGCAAAACTCAACAACAGGGAAAATATTGGAAAAATTCGTGTTCAAGAATGATGGATCTTTTAGGAGAATTTCTTTCCCAAGATCAGAATGTTTTTATGAAAATGGAACAAAATTAGATGAATCAGAGAAAGGAGTAGAGATAGATTTATTTGAAAACGAGTCAAAGGAAATAAAATGTTATAGAAATTTCACAATATCTGTTTCTTATTCAGATCTTTCCCAAGATTTTTCAAAAGAAGAATTTGGAAAAGTTTTCTTCAAAAGAACCCTCACCTTTAATTCTTCAGAACCTTCAGAAATTTCTTATGTTTTCTTGGATGAGATTCTTAATCAGTCAAAATCTGGGCTTATCTTTGTAGACAACCTTAGCTCTTTGAACTTAACTTTTGAAAAAGAACCTTTATTTTCTTTAAAGGAGACTCGAGCTATCGAGACTTTGAGAGAAAACTCAACTTTTGTCCAAGTATTTACAAAAGTTGATGTTTTCAATAATTTACCGTTAAATTTCACATTCTTCAATCAATCAATATTCCCAGGAGAAAATTCTTTCTATTCTTTCGTATCTTTACCTATAAAAATCACCATTGATAAAAAAGACCAAGAATTTGAGATAAAAACCTTAGCTCCGTATATTGTTGAAAATTTGTCTTTCTCTCTTTTCATTCCAAGATTAAAAATAATAGACGTATTGAAATGTAACGATTCTTGTTCCAAGATAGATTTTTCATACGATAGAGAAATATTAAACGTCTCGAATTTAACTAGTAATGAGATTCTTAGAATTATTTTTGAGTCTCAAAAGCAAACATACGGAGGTTTTCCAAGCCAAAGTGCACCAACGATCTCTAAAAATAACGAATCAAAAGAGAGTTTGAAAGAAAACTTGTCCCAAGCAACTTTAACAGAAGAGAATATTTCTAATGCCTTAGAAATCTTGGTTTATGATGATAGGATAGAAGTTCCAGATGGTGCAAATTGCACAATATTCCTGGACGGAAAAGAAGACCAAGTGAAGTCAAAATATTATTTTGTAGAACCTTTTGAAAAAGCGATAGTTACTTGCAAACTTGGGAATTTGACTATAGAAAAAGTGTTAACTTCTAAAAAAGAAAATAAAAGCGAAGTATTTTTAACTGGAGACTTTTTAAGTACTGTTCCTTTAATAAATTCTCCAGCAATACTTGGAATCTCCTCATTTTTCATTATATTTGCTTTCGGCCGTTTCTTAATCTCCAGGTTTTTATAAAAAACCTATTTTTTTATAATAATTCCTTTTGGAGTTATTTCAAACCTCAGTTTATTTTGCAAAACTCGTATCCCTGGCGTACGTGTTATGTTTATTGTTCTATTTTCGATTAGAAAAGTTCCATCAGTTAAATATTCCGCAGTTTTCACATCACTTTCACTTGTCGTTCCAGCTTCTAAAGCAATTAAAGCGCAATCATTACCGCATTTTATTAGAGCTGCAAACATTTGAAGAAATTTTGCAACTTCCTTTGAATCATGGTATAGATAAAGGGTAGATAAAGTATCTAAAACGACAACTTCTGATTCTTCCTCTTTCAATAAATTTTCTATTTTTTCTAAATAATTAGAAAGATTCGCAAGAGACCCTACGTACTCATCTGCTTTCTTCCCAACGAGCCAAGAATAACTATCTATGAATACCACATTACTAACATCATATCCTATTTCTTTTCCTATTCTTATCAATTCTTCAGGAAAGTTGTTAGTACATAAATAAAGCACTCTTTTTCCAGCTTTCGCATTTTCAGAAGCAAAAGCTAAACAAAAAGGAGTTTTTCCAGAACCAGGCGGGCCAAGAACAAGATAAACTCCAGGAACGGGAAGCCCTTTACCAAAAGCATCATCAATCTCTTTAATCCCAGAAGTTACAAAGTTTACAATCTTTTTTTCAGGTTGAGTTTGCTGTTCTTGAGTTGTTTGTTTTTCTTTTACTTTTTTCGAAGGCATATTTTTATATTCATAATTCATTTTTAAATTTATATGCGAGCACAGATCGCAATAGAATATATTCTTTTAATCGGATTAACCACTCTCTTATTATTGCCTATAATATATTTTACTTTACAAACGTCTCAGGAATCAACAAGACTTTTCCAAGCAAGGAATGCGGTTGAAACATTGAAGAAAGCAGCAGATTTTGTTTATGATCAAGGTTTTGGATCAAAAAGAACGATTCTTGTTTATTTTCCCCCTGGTTTGAATTGGGATAAATCTTACATTGGAAAAACAGCAACTGGACAAGAAGTCAATGAGATAAACATTAACGCCCAAACGTCCTCGGGCAGTACAGATGTATACGAAACAACAAAAGGACCTATTTATGGATATTTTCCCAATTCCTCAGGGGTTTTTACTTTCTATGCTTTTTATGCACCCTCAGGTAAAGTTATTTTGGTCCCTGAGATTATCTCTTTCGATTTAAGCCCAACTTATTTTTTTGAAAACATGCAAGTCTCAACTTCAAAAATTTTTAATATCACAATCTACAATTTAAATCCAACACCTCTAACTATAAACTTGTCTACTTCTGGAGAAATAGCTTCTTGGATAAATTTGCCTTTTACCCAAGCAACAATTCCTGGAAATGGAAACATAAATGTATCAATTACTGTTTCTGTCCCTTCTGATGCTTCATTAGGTTTGCATACCGGAGAGATTATTGTTTCAGATGGAATCCTTCAACTATCCTCTTTATTTAATATCAACGTTTTCAGCGAAGGGGGTGGGACGCCACCTCCATCATATCTGGTTTGGAAAACTTACGAGGATCCAAATTGCCAAATAGAAAGTACGATCTTTTATCAAGGTTCTTTCGTAAATATCTCAGGAACTTCTTGGACCCCAAATCAAAATGTAACTCTAACTTTGTATGATCCAGAGTCGAATATCGTTCCCGGCTTTCCGGTAAACGTAACTGCGGATTCGAACGGGCAAATTTCTTATTCTTGGAATCCGAGCGGGGCTAAACAAGGGACATATACTTTAACTGCTAGCCAAGGAACATTATATGCTACTTGGAGATTTTTGGTGAGAGAATGCGAAGAATAATTTTTCTATTAATAATCTTTGCTTTAGGATATTCAGCCACAGTCTTCACAAACGCTCAGACTTATTATAATTGCAAGTCGATAGCTTATTTGGGTTTAACTGAAAGCTCAGGTACCTTAAACTACTCCGTTTTTTTAAAAGATCCAGATGGTAATCTTTCTGTCTTAGGGCAAAATTTTACAACTAATATTTGTTTAAAGAAAGAATTTGAGGAGGGCGCTTTACCCGGAAATTGGAGCGCAATATTGGAGGATAATGTTTGGAGAATTTCCGCATATGCTAACTTTACGATAAGGGCAACTCCTTCTCAGCAAACTGTTCAACTTTTGTCTTCTAATTATGTAATCCCAATAAACACGTATACAGCGTATATCTCTTTTAAATCTTTTAGTTACGCAACTTGTAAATTAAAGATATATGGAAATACAGGGGTCAATGAATACGCGGTCGAATTTAATATTTCTCCATCAGAAATAAAGAGTTGGAAAATGCAAGACTTGGTTGGGACGTTAAATTATCCGAAAAAAGTAGAAGTTAATTGCAATGATTCAATAATTGCAACTAAGGTTGAAAAAGATGGCCCAGCAGTAATGTTAAATCCTAGTCAGTTAAGCAATATTTATTATGGGCAAACTGCTGCAAATGGCTATGTTTTAATTTCTTCTTTAAGCTCTTCGGTTAGATATACTGTTTATTCTCTTAAGCCCGACGGATCTATTAGAGCAACTTATACCGGAACAATCAACTCGCATGGAACTGCAAAAGTTTCGTTTGCAGCTAGCAGTTCTTACGGTTTAATATTAATTGCCAATGATACTGTAGCCCCAGTTTTCACTCCAGATGGCTCTCAATCTTTTTTATACCCTCAAGATTCTTTAATTTTACAAGGCTTTGCTCCGTTCGGAGATAAAGCAGGCACTGTTATAGGATTATTTTCTCCAATCTCTGATGCAAAGGTCACGCTAATATTAAGACCAGCAGACTATGGAAAATGTAAGCAAGTAGGTTCGAATTATTACGTGTGTAATTACGTAGAATGTATTGCCGATTATTCAATTCCAAAAAACAACACAATTTCAGTTACTTATAATTCAATATTAACTGGTTGTGGGCTAGCTTCAGTTTTTCCAACTTCTCCTACAGGATCTTTGGAAATTAGATCTACAGCTCCCTTAGCAGTAAGTGCATCTCCTTGGTCTTCCATAGGAGATTTATCCCCAATCTACAAATATGGTTCCCAATTTACACACAATTTCTTTTTGGTAGAAAATACAACGTCTACATCTATGACCTATTTAATATTCTCCAGGTATGACGACACAGAAATATTTGTTAATGGGGATTCAATTGGAAACTTTTCAAAATTCGCTCTTTATCAAGGCAGCATAATAACACCATTCTTAAATGTTAGTTCGAATAAACCAATCTCAGTTTCAATAAAGTATTCTTTATCAGGTTCATCCGGGGGAGGATCGATTGTTATTGCATCACAAGACTAAAGCTCAAGTTTCAGTGGAATTTTTAGGAACAATTTTATTATTCCTTTCACTGTCTTTGATAACTTCAGCATACTTTTTATTAAAGTATTCCGATTATTCAACAAAAAGCATTACTAAAAATTTAGATATTTTTGCAAAAGATCTTTCTTCAAAAATTAATGAAGCTTGTCTAAGTCCAGGACTTCTTTCAAAAGTTATCATACCAAGTACTTTGCTTGGAAGAAATTATGATATCACGATTCAAAATAAAATTTTAGAAGTAAATTCAAGCCAATATTTTGGATCTGGAAAGCTGATTTGTGACCCTGAAGTTATAGATTTAAGACCAGGACTTAGAACAATAGAAAATGTTAACGGAGTAGTTTACATAAAGTGAAAGCTATGCGGGCCCAAGTTTTTTTCGGAGACGTGATGACCGCACTTTTCTTATTTCTGATCTTTATTTCTTTGTTCTTTAGTGTAGATTTTTACTTAAATAAAGTCATATACGACAATTCAATTTTTGAAAATTTAGAACAAAGAAATTTAGTAATCGACAAAATATATTTAGATACTTCGAAGTCTGGCGTTTTTAAAAATACTTCTTTATTGCAGCTTTTTAATTATTCTTATGATCAAATAAAAGAAATGTACGGGATAGGTTACGAGTATTATCTTGCTGTTATGAAAAACAATCAAGTTTATGTTTTAAATAATACAAAACTTGAAACTGGTTATCAAAATTTTTCAAGAAAACATATACTTAGAACCATTAGAAAAGGAATATTAAATAACGAGTCTGTAGATTTAATTTTGGAGGTTTATGGATGAGAGGAATTTCATTTTCTTTAGAAGCGACTTTTGCTTTATCTTTATTTTTACTGTTCATTTTTTCTATTTTTTCCGGATTTTGGGTGTTCCAAGAAAGTAGCAATTTCGATAAAATAAGATACTCACAGACAGTTTTGTTAAATATGAAAAACAATGGAGTTTTTGAAGATGCTTCCTCTTTATTGATCCAAGGCAAGAAAAATCAAGCAATTGCGATTCTTCGACAAGCTCTAGTGAAAGAGTATGGTCCGCAGGAAAGAAAAAAGATATCTTTAAGTCTTTTTAATGGCTCAACCAAAATTTATGAGATTTCAGCATCTCATCCTGCAAGTTTCAAAGAAGAACAAAATTTCATAGTATCAAAAATAACTTTCAAGTATGGTGATTATGATGGGTTTATCTTCTTGCAAGTCCAGTAGAGCTTTCTTTTTTTCAATTACAGTATTTTTCGCAATTTTAACTTTATTTTCACTTATTTTACTTGCAAATACCAAACCCTCCAACACTCCTTATGCGACTGTGGATTCATTTTTCTTAGAATCTGTGAATCAGGATTTTCTAAACATTTTGAATTTGAAAGTAATTCCTAGTCCGGGGAAAATCCAAGACGTATATTGGCCAAATAAAGCTCAACAGACTTATGCTAGGTTAATGAAACAAGCTCAATTTTTAGAAAATTTTGGAATAATTGCAGACTATTCTCAGTTGCAGAACGGCTTTTCTTTAACGCGCGATTTAAACTATTCTTGGTCTGGTCCCATCCTTGTTGTCCAAGGGACATTTACCCAAGTAAATATAAGTTATAATTCAACAGCAAATTTTTCATCAAACTGCCTTTCTTCTGGCGGACAGGTAAACATATCTTTTTTTTCAACGAATAATAATCTTTCTATTTCTCCTCAGACCGCATGTAATGTTTCCATAATTTTTCCAACATCAAATCTTTCTTTTTCTTTCATTCCACCGAGAACCTTGATTTTCAACTTTACAAACGTTAATTTTCTTATAGCCCAAAATATGACTTTTAACACAGCTTTAAATTTGAGGTTTTCAGGAGAAAAATTTGAGTTTTCGAATTTCACAACGACTTCCCCAGGTTGGATTGAACCAGATTATCCTCCGAAAGCAGCACCTTTAAAATACTATGGTTCGAATCAGTATGGGAACTTTATAATAATCGATAGAGACTCTGATTTAAAATACGATAGTTTTTATTATTCAAATTCAACAAACTTTTCCGAATCTCCTTTGAGAGTTCAAGAGAGCAAAATGTTTTTAAACAAAACATTGTTTTTAATAAATGTAGATAAACAATACTTAAGTTTAGAGAAAATACCTGGATGGGTATTTAATAAAAGTACCTCAATTACGTATTACGACTCAAAGGTGAATTAATGGTATTCAAAACAAGAATAGATGATTTGTATGATTTGGTTCTAAGAGAAAAGCAAATTGAGCTGGATCGATTAGCTTCGATGCTAGGTTTGACTGTAGAGCAAACTCAAGAGTTAGTTAAGTTGTTGGAAAAGGAAGGATTAGTAAAAGTTTATTTCCCCACAAGTCCTTTTTCAGATATAATCGTATGTTTGCCTGACGAATGCCCAAAAGAAGCAAAAGGATTGCGCGCATTATTCAAAAGATTAGAAAAAGAAAAAAAGCTTATTGAAGATTCGGAATATAAAAAACGCGCAGCAGCTAAAGAGTTGATAAATGTTATTTCTGAAAAAAAATCTTTAGAATCAGAAATTGAAAAACAAAACATTGAAAAATCAAAAATAATCGAAAAAGAAAAAAGTTTACAAAAGGATCTTTTAATTTTACAAAAAAAGCAGGAATCTGTAAAATCTGCTTTGTTAAGAGAGTCCAATAAACTTAAGGATAAATTGCAAAAGTTACCATTAAAAAAAGGAAAACAAGTTGCAAAGGCAAAACAAAGTATTGCGAAACAAGAAAAATACATAAAATCTTTAGAAAAAGAAGCCCACGATTTACAATCTAAATATGAAAGTTTGCAAAAAGAATTAGAAAAAATTTCACAAAGTTTGGAGAAGATTACTAACCAAATTTTAGAAGAAAAAAATAGACTAGACCATTTAAATTCCACTTATTTTTCGCTTAAAAATAAAATTCAATCTTTGGACCAACAAAAAATAAAACACTTAGGGTCAAAACGCAAACTCCTTTCAGAAATTTATAAACAAGTCGCATTTTTCTTTGCAATTGCAATCATCTTAATTGTTTTAGCATTAGTATTATTGCGTTGATGAGAATGTTAAAAGGAAAAATCTTGGAAGAATATGAAGTTAACGCACATGGTGAAATTGCAAAAATTCAAATAGTTGAGATTTCTCCTTTTCACAAAGTTTATGTTATCAACCTTCCCGCTTTTGGAAAAGCAACAATGAAAGTTTTAGATGAAATTAAAACAAAAATATTACATCAACTTACTATTTCTCCAAAAGAATTTCTAGATCCTAAAGCCAGAACAAAAATAAAAGCCATCTTGGAAAGTACGGCTAAGCAAATATTTGAAAATGTTGGTTTTAGAACAGAAGAAAGTAATTTTTTGATAGCGAGACTGCTAAATGAAATGCTTGGACTCGGAGATTTAGAAGTTCTTCTAGCTGATGAAAATTTAGAAGAAATTGCAGTTAATAATTCTCATGAAAAAATTTGGGTATATCATAAAATTTATGGTTGGTTAGAAACTACGTTAAAACTTTCTTCCGAAGATGAAATTTTTAATCTTGCAAACAATATAGGAAGAAAGGTTGGAAAGCAAATTACTACCCTTACTCCTCTGATGGATGCTTATCTTTATACAGGGGATAGAGTAAACGCGACTTTGGCTCCAATTTCTCAAAAAGGAAACACGATAACAATTCGAAAGTTTGCTAGAAAGCCTTGGACAATAACTCAATTTATAGCACTTAAAACCATTTCCAGTGAAGTTGCAGCATTGATTTGGGAAGCAGTTCAATACGAGTTAAACATCATGGTAACTGGTGGGACTGGATCAGGTAAAACATCATTTCTTAACGTAATGGCTCCATTTATCCAACCAAATCACAGAATAATCTCTATAGAAGACACGCGTGAATTAAATTTACCTGAGAGATTACATTGGATTCCTTTAGTTACAAGGACAGCAACTCCAGAAGGAAAGGGAGAAGTATCTATGTTAGATTTAATGATAAATTCTTTAAGAATGAGGCCAGATAGACTTTTTGTTGGAGAAATTAGAAGACATCAAGAAGCTGAAGTTCTTTTTGAAGCTATGCATACTGGGCATAGCGTGTATTCAACTGTTCATGCTGAAAACGCAGATCAATTGAAAAGAAGGTTAACAACGCCACCAATATCCATTTCTGAAGAACTTCTTGAATCTTTACATCTAATAGTTGTACAGTATAGGCATAGAAGGCTTGGGATTCGAAGGACTTACGAAGTTGCAGAAATTGTTCCTTCAGGGATGCAAGCAGGGAAAGTAACTATGGACGTCCGTACTTTATACAAGTGGAAGGCTAAAGAAGACGTGATTGTTAAGGACAAAGATTCTTTAAGACTTTTTGATGAACTTATGTTAGTTGCAGGTTTTACTCCTTCCGAACTAAAACAAGATTTATCTGAAAAAAAAGCAATCTTGGATTTTATGGTTAAATCAAAGATTTTCGATTTAAACAATGTGTGTGAAATGATTTCCTTGTATTATGCTTCCCCTGAAGAAGTTTTAAAAAAGGTGCGTCGATGAGTTCTATTTTCTCCAAAGATTCTTATGCATACAAGTTGGCCCCACTCTTCCTACCAATTGCAAGAAAAATGTTTTTTTTAAGACCAAGTTTGGAAGCAGAATTAATCCAATTGGAGGAAGAAATTCCTTGCGACATCTATATTGCTTCAAGGTTTGTTTCAGCTTTGGTTACTACTTTATTCGTTTCAGTCTTCCTTTTTTTGATCTTTTTAATATTACGTATGCCTTTAAGTGCCTTTTTACCAATTTTAATTTTCGGTTCTTTCATACTATTCGGCTGGAGTTTTTTTCAAGGCCTTTATTATCCACGCCTTTTATTGAACGTAAAAGAAAGAGAGATAAATAAAGACCTGCTTTTTGCTTTTAGTCATTTTTTAATAGAATTGAGATCTGGTATTCCAATTTACGATGCTATTGCACTTACAGGAGCTGCGGACTATGGGGAGGTATCCAAACTTTTCCAAAAAATTCAGAAAAAAATAGACTTGGGATATAGTATGGATGAAGCGTTGGAAGAAGCAGCAAGGATTTCCCCCTCTCTTAATTTTAGAAGATTTGTTTGGCAAATTTCTAACGCAGTTAAAGTTGGAGCTGATGTAGCCCAAACCCTCCAAGACATTCTTTCTAATTTTGTAGCGGAAGAAAAATCAAACATACTTAGATTCGGGCGAGAGTTTAGTCTTTACGCTCTTTTATATTTAATGTTTGTTGTTATCTTTCCTTCCCTAGGAATCTCAATCTTCTTAATAATCGGGAGTTTAGTTTCTTTGAAATTAGACTGGGTATTTCTTTTAACCATTCTTTCATTTTTAATCGTGTTCCAATACTTTTTCGTTAAATTTATAAAAATGAAAAGACCTGTAGTGAGATTCATATGAGACTTTCTGATAGTATATACATCTTATTTTCCAATTTCCTTCCAGAACGTATTATCTTAGATTTTAAACAAAAATTAGATTATCTTGGTTTAGACATTAACCCTCGGCTTTTTAGTGGCGCCATTCTTTTCTTCTCTTTTGGACTGGATGTTCTTATTTTGCTTTTGCTTAGTTTTTACCTTCCAGGAATATTCCTCCTTTTTCTAGCCCCAGTTCTTTTCGGTGTTTTCTTCTTTCTATCTTTATCATTAATAGATTATGCCATTGATATGCGTGCTAAAGCCATTGAAAGTGTGTTGCCGGATGCTCTGCTTTTGCTCGCATCAAACATAAAAGCAGGGATGACTCTAGATAAAGCCTTTTTCTTCTCCGCAAGGCCAGAGTTTGGAATTTTAAGAGATGAATTTAACCGAATGGGAGAGCAAATGTTACTTGGGGAGAGACTTGATGAGATTGTAAAATCTTTTTCAAAAAGAGTTAGATCGTCAAGAGTTCAAAAACTTAGTACGCTTATTTCGGAAAGCGTACAAGCGGGAGGAGAATTTTCTCAGCTACTAGAAGCTTTAGCCAACGATATACAAGTTGCAGAAGGATTAAAAAAAGAGATTCAGGCAAATGTAAGTGCTTACATTCTATTTGTTATATTTGGAGCTGTGATCGCTGCTCCATTTTTCTATGGAATTTCAAGCGGATTTATTGAAATGACTGAAGTTATAAAACAAAAAACAGGAGTAAGCACAACACAACTTCAAATACCAGTTTCTTTTTTCGCTACAACCATAGATCCTTCTTTACTTTTCATTTTTTGTATATCCGCTCTAGCTATATCCTCCATTTTCGCATCATTTATCGTTGGGATACTTAAAGAAGGAGAAGAATCTTTTGGATATTCTTATCTTCCTATCTTCATTTTAACTTCTTTAGCTCTATTTTTACTCTCAAAAATAGCCTTAAGCCTCCTTTTCCATTCTTTCTTTTTAACCTGATTTTCTACTTTTCCAAAATCTTTATATACTCCTTCTTTTTATTTATCTTTGGGTGATTCCATGAAGAAAGGTCAAGGCGCAATAGAGTACTTGTTAACCTACGGATGGGCAATCTTAGTTGTAATAATCGTAGGTATTGTACTCTGGAGAAGTGGAGTATTTGGAACTACGGGAACAGGAACAGCAGGTTTCGATAAAGTAAGACCATTAGATTATTCCTTTTCCGGAAGCACAGGAACGATAGTATGGCAAAACTTAGCAGGGCAGGCAATAAGAAATCTGAACATAACTTTAAGTGGAGACTGTGTAAATAGCACAGGGATGTCCGTAACAGTCGGGGCTGGCGGAACCTATACGCAAGGATGTACAATAAGTCCAGCATGTTCTTCCGGGCAGGGAATTACAGTAACAGCTACAATTACTTACAAATCTGAAGCAGGACTTACGAAAACAGAATCAGGAACAATATACGGAAAGTGCTAAAAATAACTTTTTAAATCTTTTTTTCCTTTTTATTTTATGCTTGAAAGAATCCCAACTGGGGTTGCAGGGTTAGATGTATTAATAGATGATGGAATTCCAAAAGGCTCAACTGTTTTAGTTTCTGGAGATTGCGATTTTTCAAAGTTCTATTTTTGTTCAGAATTTCTTTATCGTGCAAAAGATTCTTCCATCTTATACTCTTTTGAAAAAGATGAACAAGAATTTTTAAGAATAAATTCTTTATTTAATTGGGATTTACAAGAAAAAATAAAAGCAAATAGCTTACATGTTATTAAAAGTGAGCTCTATCAGTTCGAATCTTTTCTATCGAACGTAGAAGATATTTTGGATAAGTATTCTCCGGAAAGGTTTGTTTTAGATTCTTTCACTTTGCTTGGGTTCTTTTTTGATACAGACTATCGTAGAAGAAAAGCACTCCTTGACTTTAAAAGAGTTATTCAAAAAGCAAACACTACAGCCTTTGTTCTTTCAGATACAACTTCTCCGGATAAGATAAGTACTTTTGGAATAGAGGAATTTGTACTTGATGGAGTTTTCCAATTTATCTCTTTAATGAAAGGCTCAACTTTAATCAGAGGATTGCTTATCCGTAAACTAATAAATTCAAACCACGATTTATCTATTCATCCAGTGGAAATTAGAAAAACAGGACTAAAGATACATCGATTAAGAGAACTTTTCTAATTTTTAATTTTCTTTAAAAAACTTTTTAATTCCTGTATTTTTTCCTTAATTTCTTTCTTTTCTTTTTTATTTTCTACGTAAACCATTTCCTTTCCGCATTCAGGGCATTTAAAATCATATTCATAAGCTATCTCAAACGGAATTCTTGAGCATCCATTATTGCATTTAAAAAACACATAATTATTTTCTTGTTCTAATTTCGCTTCCAAGTCCGCAAGCTCTTCTTTACTCTTTTCAAGTAAAAGCTCATTTATTCTTTTCTTGTCTACAAACCATCGATAATGATACCAATTTGTTTTCGCTGCTTTTTCTTTATTGTACCTTATTATCCCATACCCATATAATTTATTTAACACAGCTCTAACTTCATTCGTCGGTATTTTTACTTTTTTACCGACTTGCTCGTCTGTTTTTCCCGGGTTTTTAACTATCCATCTTACAATCTTTGGAGCTTGTTCGCCAGCTAGATCACTTAAAAATCGTTCTACATATTCGCTATCTATGCGCATGTTTAATTCGTGATGCTTATAGTATATAAACTTTTTCTTATCCTTTTTTGATTTCTTCCACTTTTTTCCCTTTTTCACAAGGAATTATAGAGAGTTTTGCTCCGTTGGTTTTTACTTTCCGACCAAGAGAATATAGAAAAACAGCTAAAGCCCCAACTTCGCTATGTGGTTGATTCGTTACCGCAAGGTTATAGTCCGCAAGTTCGTATACAATTCCAGGTACTTTTTCTGAGCCAACAATTACCATAATATTTCTTTTATTTTTTATTTCATTGATTTTCTCCTCGAACGGGATCCCATACATCGTTAAATGAACCTTTATTCCATTAAATTCCTCGATTATTTTTTTCCAATTTTTTTCATACCTGGCAAAGAAATTTCCACCCCAAGAATCACAAACTTTCCTTATGCTTTCCAATAAACTTTGGTCTTCTTCACCCGAAAATATAATTCCGTCTGCTCCAAAAGCTCGACTCACAAGACCAACATGGGTCGATACTCTTGCATCCCTTTTTCTTCTATGCCCAAGCCTTAATACAACAAGCATTATAAGAATTAACAAAAGTTTAATATATATCCTTTTCCAATTTTTAAAAAAGAGCATTTTGGCTGTGATGAAAGCCAATTCTCTGACTTTTTGATGAAAAGATAGGCGGACTGAGCCAAAGGGCTCATAGCTCAGCATGGTAGAGCACTGGACTTTTAATCCAGGTGTCGGGGGTTCGAATCCCCCTGGGCCCGCTTGGTTAAATCTTTTAAATCCAACCTTCATAATGAAAAAGCATGGTTACATTTAGGGACGGTAGCTCAGCCCGGGAGAGCACACGGCTGAAGACCGTGGTGTCGCGAGTTCAAATCTCGCCCGTCCCACTTTTATTAATCTTATTTTTATCGATCTGTTTTTCCTATTCTTCTGATTTTTCCAAAGCAACATACTTATACTCTGTTTTTGGGGAAACAGAGGGTTATGCAAAAATTTATGTCCCATTTTCAAGCGATTTCCAAAAAGTCGAGCAAATTACTTCTTATCCTTTAAATTATGAAAACAATTTAACCTACTCGAAATTTCAAGGAAATTTCAATTTTACTGCTTTAATCGACGTAACTTCCCCTCTTGGAGTACAGGATATTAGTTTGGAAAAACAAGATTTTTATGTTCAAGAAACAAAATACATTGATTTTAGCCCAGAGATAAGAGCAAAAGCAACAGAGTTACTGCTTTCTTCAAAATCCAGACTTGATTTTTTGTCTAAAGTCATTGAATATGTTTACTCATCAATAAAGTACGATAGCAATTATACGGATTTAGTCCCAGCAAGCCAAGTATTTAAAGAAAAGCGAGGCGTATGTGCTCACTACTCTCTTCTTTCTGCAGCATTACTTCGATCTGCCGGGATTCCAACAAAATATGTTCAAGGAATTTCTTATTCTAGCGAGGGAGCAATACCTCATGCATGGATAGAAGTTTATTTTGATGGAGTTTGGATACCAAGTGACCCAACGAATGGGTTAGTTTTCGCAGAAGCAAACAATATCAAAATAAAAGCTTCTGCCGATCCTTCGGATGTTCAAGATTATTGCATACTCCAGCGTCCGAACCAAAAATGTTTTTTTAATTTTTCAGTCCAGCTTCTTAACAAAACTTCTTTCCAAAAACAAAACGTGACTATTTTTACCGAGCAAAAAGTTCCTAAAAATTCTATTTTTGAAGTAAATTTTAGCTTCTACAACCCATCCAACGTTTCAAAAGTTCTTCCAGTCTTCATTATGTCTTCTGAAATATTCTCCCCTTTAGAAAAATATTTTATTTTGGTTGCAAACCCCCATGAAAACATTACGAAATCAATAAAAGTGA
Source organism: archaeon (assembly GCA_038874115.1). Classification (GTDB taxonomy): domain Archaea; phylum B1Sed10-29; class B1Sed10-29; order B1Sed10-29; family JAVZDC01; genus JAVZDC01. The sequence continues at coordinate 3,510 of JAVZDC010000002.1, read as the reverse complement.
AAACATCAGACGTGGATTCAGTAATTGGGAGCATATTTTTTACAGGCCCAGGTTTATCCAAGTCATTAAGAATAGAAGTTATTAAAAACCAATCATCCAAACCATTCTTAAATCTATCTATAATTCCGAAAGTTCGAGTAAACGATATTTTGTTTGAGATTTCAATCACAAACTTAGGGAATGAACGTACTGTTTTCAACTTAAGCATTCAGGGAACATCTTTTAATTATAGTAATGTAGATGTTATTTCTCCATCAGAAGTTAAAAAGTATTCTATAGGAATTCCGAAAGAAATAAACGAATTAAAACATTTCTTTAATGTTTCTTTAAGTTATGATTCAGAGATTTTAATTCAACCAGTAGCTATTTTTGAAGAAGAACAACCTTTCTTTTTCAAAGAATACTTCCTCGTTTTGGTTTTAGTAATTATTTTCTTTGGGTTTATACTAATTCTAAAAAATTTTATATGAACCATTCTCCAATATTGTTTTTCCATCAATGGAAATAGTTGGTTTTAGGAGAACTATGTCTTCGTGAATTTTTGCTGAGTTATTTCCTTTTGGATGAAATAAATTGTTTCCAAAAGCAATATGACAAGTTCCATAAACTTTTTCATCCTCTAATATATTTCCACAAATTTTTGCTTTTTTATTTAACCCAAGCCCAAATTCAGCTATTCTCAACCCATTTTTCCCCGCAGCATCCTTCAAAGTTCTTTCCAAAATTTTACCAGTTTTCCCTTCAGACCTAATTATCTTTCCATTTTTTATCCAAACTTTTCCACCTTTAAGTTTTCTCCAATCATCTATTGCCAATATTCCATCAGTATATTCCTCAACAGGAGCGGTGAAAACTTCTCCTGCAGGAATGTTACCATATTTCCCTTTTTCTGATAAATCCCCATCATCTTTTAAAAATTCCCTATCAGAAATATTTATTTTTAAATTAGTTCCAGAAGGAGTTTGAATCAAAATTTCTTTTCCTTTAAGAATCTTTAAAAACTTTTCACAAGATTTTTTTAATTCTTCATAATTTATATTTACGCTTCCAGAAAGCATTTTTAAAGAAAGACCGGGAGCACTTATTCCTCTAGCTCCATTTTCGCACGCAGTTTTTCTTGCTAAAGTATGAGTCATGGAGTACGTAGTTAAAAGTAGAAACACATCGCATTCTTGGAGGGCTGAGGAGACAATCGAATCTGGTTCTTTTCCATGCCCTCCTGTTTGAGGCATTTCTAAAAAGAACTTTTTCTCATGATTTTTCAAAGCTTCTTTAAATACGTTAGCTATTCTTTTCATTTTTTCATCATAAACTACCAAAACTCTTTCTTTTTCTTTTATTTTTATTGCTTGGTTTATTACTTTTTTTGCACCAAGAATTGCTTTTTTATCCATCATGCAAAACTTAAGGAAAAGATATATTTTAATTTTTCCTATATTATTTATGGCAACCTATACCGAATACCTTACTTTTAAGACAAGAAACAGGATAGAATTCATAAATATAACACATAAGGTACAAGAAATAATTAGAAAGTCAGGAATAAAGGATGGTTTAGTTTTGATTAATCCTATGCACATTACTGCCGCAGTTATCGTAAACGATAACGAACAAGGATTGATAAACGATTTCAAAAGAGTTTTGGAAAGGCTTGTCCCATATTCTGGAGAATATGAGCATAATGTTGGAGAGGATAATGCTGCAGCCCATATTTGGAGACAGCTTATGGGCCACCAAGTAGTAATGCCGATAACAAACGGAGAACTTGATCTTGGTCCTTGGGAGCAAATATTTTATTGCGAGTTCGATGGGCAAAGGAATAAAAGAGTTATTGTAAAAGTAATTGGAGAATAACTTTTTAAATTAATTTAGACATTTTTAGATTAAGCGGCTATGGTCTAGTGGTAGGACGGGAGCTTGCCAAGCTTCTGGCCCGGGTTCGAATCCCGGTAGCCGCATTTCTAGGGCTCATAGCTCAGCATGGTAGAGCACGTGGCTCTTAACCACGGCGTCGGGGGTTCGAATCCCCCTGGGCCCGTGCTTTTGATGGTGTGTATATGGAACGACTTTATTTAGGCGAAATATCTGAAAAAATGCTTAATCAAGAAGTTTTAGTTAGCGGTTGGGTGCAAAATTTAAGAGTGGTTGGAAAGCTTGCATTTTTAATTTTAAGAGATTGGACTGGGCTTGGACAGGTGATCATAAGAGACTCTACTCCTTTTTTTAAAGAAGTTTCCAATCTCACTTTGGAAAGTGTGGTAAGCGTAAAAGGGATTTTAAAAGAAAGCAAGCAATCTAAATTTGGTTGGGAGATTGAGGCAAAAGAGTTAAAGATTATAACAAAGGCTGAAGCCCCTCTTCCTTTAAATATTTCAGGAAAAGTAGAAAGTTCTTTGGATGCAAGATTAGATTGGAGACCTATAGACTTGAGGACTCCAGAATCAAAAGCCATTTTTCGCATTCAAGCAAAGATTGTTCAAGCAATGACAAACTATCTTATTTCTAACGGATATTTACAAGTTTTTACTCCTTGTCTTCTTTATCGAGGGGCTGAAGGGGGAGCAGACGTTTTTAAGCTGGATTACTTTGGGAAAGAAGCATACTTAAGACAAGATCCACAACTACATCGAGAGCTTTCAATAATTGGAGGGGTGGAGAAACTTTTTGAGGTTGGGCCAAGTTTTAGGGCTGAGAAATCTTTTACTACCAGACATCTTTGTGAATACCATTCTATAGCTGTAGAACAGGCATTCATAAAAAATGAAAGAGACTTGGAAAGAGTACAAGAACAAATGTGTCTCGCAGCCATTAAAGAATTAAAAGAAAATTGTGAAAAGGAATTGGAAGTTCTTGGGATAGAGCTTGAAGTTCCTAAAACCCCATTTCCTGAGTTAACTTTCCCTGAAATTTATTCTATTTTGGAAGAATTAGGGAAACCATCTAAGTTTGGAGAAGATTATGGGTCAGAACAAGAATTTGCTCTTGGCGAGTATGTAAAAGAAAAGTATGGAAGTGATTTCTTTTTTGTGAATCGTTTTCCTTTTGCAGTTAAACCTTTTTATGTCCGCAGAGTAGAAGAAGATCCACGTTGGGCCCGGAGCATCGATCTAATTTTTAAAGGTTTAGAAATTAGTACTGGCGGGCAAAGAGAACATGAGTATGAAAGACTTTTAATAAATTTAAAAGAAAAAAACATAAATCCTACTGATTTTGAATGGTTTACTAAGTACTTTAAGTATGGGGTTCCGCCTTTAGGTGGTTTTGCAATAGGCATAGAAAGATTTACTAAACAACTACTTGGGAGAACAAATATACGGGAGTGTAGGTTATTCCCTAGAGATGTACAAAGATTGGAACCATAAAGTTTTACTTTTTCTTTATTCTTCGACAAAAGACTAAAATGCACATTTGATTACAGCATGGTTTAAATACTAGAAATATCACGTATAACTTGTGATGAAGTATGAATTGGATACTAAATAGAGTAGTATTATGCTTGTTTGTAGTATT